>DAOWII010000189.1 GCA_030640985.1 Chromatiales bacterium | reverse complement strand
TGGCCACGAATACTACCTGGAAGAAAAAGTCTGACAAGTTAGAGTAGTAAATGTCGCCATTAGAGGCGATTACATCCGCTGCCGCATTGTCAGTACTGCCCAGCAAGGAAGGCAGACCTGGCCAGAAGGCGTTAATACCATCGCCAGGGTACATCAGGGTGTAACCCATTAGCATGTACATTACGCAAGCGATTGCGTACAAAGAAATATTTTTGGTTAAAATTTCCGCAGTGTTTTTGGCGCGTACCATGCCTGCTTCCAGCATTGAGAAGCCAGCGGCCATCCACATTACGAGTGCGCCTGATACCAGGAAATAAAAGGTATCGAGGGCGTAACTCAGTTCTACTACCTGATCCATTGTTTTGTCCTCTTAATTGTTGCTCGTATTCAGTAATCTGATTACAGAGCATCAGGACCGGTTTCACCGGTACGGATACGAACTACGTGTTCGATTTCTGCAACAAAAATTTTGCCGTCACCAATCTTGCCGGTATTGGCTGCTTTTGAAATTGCCTCGATTACCTGTTCGACCATATCGGCTTTTACTGCTGCCTCGATCTTGGCTTTGGGCAGGAAATCCACTACGTATTCAGCGCCACGATATAGTTCGGTGTGACCCTTTTGCCGTCCGAAACCTTTAACCTCGGTGACGGTGATACCCTGAACGCCAATCTCTGACAGGGCTTCACGCACGTCATCCAGCTTGAAGGGCTTGATGATTGCAGTTACTAATTTCATTGTTTTCTCCTCTTTTGGTCAGACCCGCCGCCATGGCGGCGGGTCGTATTCCGGCAAAATGTCGATGCAACTTAGAGTTCGATGCCGTGGCTCCAGCTCACAGCAAAACGGCCGTTGTCAGTTGGATTAATGATGTCGTCATCGCTGGTAGCACTGTAGGTGATGCTAAAATCGTCCTTGCTCAGGCTAAGGCTATAGTCGCTGAAATCAACATCTGCATTGTCATAGGCGTAGTTACCGAAGTGGACACCTAAGGTCATTTCATTTTCCAGAGGGAAGTCCGCACCCAATTCGATGTAGGTGGTGTCTTCAGTGGAATCAGCAAAGTCAGAACTCAGGGAAACCTTCACACTGAATTTGTCATAGCTGGCGCCTACATAGAACTCTGAAAAATCATCAGTTGCCCCTGCACCAGTATCGTTATACATGTAACTGATATAACCTACGTCATAACCAATGTCACTGGCCTCACCAGCGAAACCAACATAGATGTCGGTTTCAGCATTATCAGAAGTATTAGAATTCCACAGGCCGGCATATACACCGGATTCGTTGCTATAATCGATACCACCGGAAACAGCTGAGTTATCAGCCGATTGGG
Source organism: Chromatiales bacterium (assembly GCA_030640985.1). Classification (GTDB taxonomy): domain Bacteria; phylum Pseudomonadota; class Gammaproteobacteria; order Thiohalomonadales; family Thiohalomonadaceae; genus DAOWII01. The sequence goes on along the minus strand of DAOWII010000189.1, from coordinate 7,369 downwards.
TCATACCACGCCAAACGTAGTTGGAAGTCACGCCTACGTTACCGCTTAACTCAGCCATGGCTACGCCACTTGCCAGGGTAGACGCAGCCAGTACAGATACTGCAGTTAAGGTTTTGATTGTCTTTTTCATTACTTAGTCTCCAATTAATTTGTATGGTTAATAATAGTTACCCTCCTTGTTACTGCACGGCCCGTGCCAACTGTTATTTTCTGTTTGTTTTCAAGAAGGTAAGGCGAGGGACCTGTTTTTTTTAGAGTGTTCTTGCACCGATTTGTATCAGTGTGTATTTGTTCTGCACTATTCCGGTGCGGTAATGAGCTGTCTATTGCTGATTGATTTGACGTACACTCATTTTTGGTGCGGTAAAAATATATGAGGAAGCAGGAGTGATTGATCTTAAATTTATTGATGAACTATCCGGCCGTCTGTCCGGTGGCGTTGCACAGGTCCTGCCGCAGGGGGCAAAAGATCTGGGGCAGGATGTAGAAAAAAATATCAAGGCGGTGCTGCATGCCAGTTTTGAAAAGCTGGATCTGGTCACCCGTGAAGAGTTTGATGTGCAAACTGAAGTATTGGCCCGTACCCGTGCCAAAATTGATGAACTGGAAAAACTGGTTACTGAATTAGAGCAAGCATTAAAGGATTGATGCATTTACCAGTCGTTAGTAACTAGCTACCAGGCACTTGTTAACTTCGACTTTACTCTTTATTCTCTCATCTTTATATCTGACTTTATGGAATGGATGCCATGTCACTTGCGATTATCTACAGTCGTGCCCAGGTGGGTATTGATGCCCCTGAAGTAAGCGTTGAAGTTCATCTGGCCAACGGCTTGCCGTGTTTATCTACCGTGGGTTTGCCCGAGGCGGCGGTTAAAGAGAGTAAAGATCGTGTGCGTGGTGCCTTGCTCACCTCGCAATTCGAATTTCCCGCACGACGTATCACTATTAATCTGGCGCCTGCCGATCTACCCAAAGAGGGTGGCCGCTTCGATTTGCCCATTGCTCTGGGTATCCTCGCTGCTTCCGGGCAAGTGCCTAAAGAACAACTGGATCAATATGAATTTGTCGGAGAGCTGGCTCTCAGTGGTGAGCTGCGCCCGGTACGTGGCGTTTTGCCTGTCGCGTTGAAGGCGAGAAACGCCGGGCGTACCCTGGTGGTGCCTATAGAAAATGCCGATGAGGCAGCGCTGGTTAGTGGCGCACGTATCCTGCCGGCGAAACACCTGTTGGAGGTAACCGCTCATTTGCACGGCAGCCAATTGCTTGCCCCTCACACCCCGGACATTGATGAAAAGTCAGTAGAGAGTGAGCTGGATCTGGCTGATGTTTACGGCCAACATCATGCCAAGCGGGCACTGGAAGTGTCGGCGGCCGGAGGTCATAGCCTGTTAATGATTGGTCCACCGGGCACTGGCAAGACTATGCTGGCCAGTCGTCTACCTGATCTATTGCCACCTATGTCTGAAGATGAAGCCATCGAGACGGCAGCGGTGGCCTCTATTAGCGATAGTGGATTCTCTCCTGCGCAATGGAGTATCCGGCCGTACCGGGCACCTCATCACACCGCATCCGGTGTCGCGCTGGTGGGTGGTGGCAGTCATCCCCGACCGGGGGAGATTTCACTGGTACACAATGGCGTATTGTTTCTGGATGAACTTCCTGAGTTTGATCGCAAGGTGCTGGAGGTCTTGCGTGAGCCACTGGAGTCGGGTCGTATCACTATCTCGCGCGCCGCCCGTCAGGCGGAATTCCCTTCACGTTTTCAGTTGATTGCTGCCATGAATCCATGTCCTTGTGGGTATCTTGGTCATAGCAATGGCCGTTGTCGCTGTACCTCCGAACAGGTGCAACGCTATCGGGCCAAGGTGTCTGGACCACTTCTGGATCGTATCGACGTGCATATCGAAGTCCCCAACCTGCCACGCCGGGCCTTTATGGAGAAAAAAGATAAACCTGTAGAGAGCAGTGCCGATGTGCGCAAGCGCATCGTACACTCACGGGAACGACAACTAAAACGCAATGGCAAGGCCAATCATCTGCTCACTAATAAAGAGATCGAAAAAGTCTGTGTGCTGGAAAATAAAGATGCAGAGTTGTTAGAGCAGGCGATAGAAAAACTTGGGCTGTCGGCTCGGGCCTATCATCGTATTTTGAAGGTGGCGCGCACCATTGCCGATCTGGATGGCAGTGAAAATATCAGTACCCCGCATTTAACAGAGGCCATCGGTTATAGGCGGCTGGATCGTGCGGTGAATTATTAAGGGTGGCATTTAAACGACCCTGGCGTTAATTCTGTTACTTACCCCTTTGGCATACTTCGCTTGCTACGCAACCACTTCAAAAGAGGTTCCCATTGCTCTTCATCATGAGCGACCAGTGAGGGGGCCAGTTCAAAGATCCCCAGGCCACGCCCTGCGGCGCGATTGTAATTCTGGGTATCGCGCAGGGTGGCAATGAAGGGGATACGTAGTTTTTTCAGGTAGTTTTCCAGGGCGTGATAAATGATGGTGTTTTCGCGTACCCGGTTGGCGACCACGGCGATACGGGTTTTTTCATCTTTTATCCGTTTAATGGCAAACATTTCCTGAACAAATCGGGCGCAGGCACGAATATCGATGGGTGAAGGCAGTACCGGGATAATGATGCTCTGCACTTTGGCGACAAAGCTGTTTAGAACCTTGTGATGCAGGCCCGCGGGAACGTCCATGATGACGATGTCCATGCCTCGGGGGACGCTGGCTTTGCCATCCTCGGCGGTGATGCCGATGATCTCTTCCCGGTCATCTGGTCGCATGCTTAGCCAGTCGCTGCTGCATTTCTGCTCATCAAAGTCGACCAGTGCCACTTTGTAGCCCTGAACGGCGTAGTAGCTAGCCAGATTAGTTGCCAGAGTGGTCTTTCCGCATCCACCTTTGGCATTGAGTACCATGATTGTGCGCATTGCCTGTTCCTTATATTTTTTATTGCCTACGGGTAAGCATACGGATTAGGTGGTTTTTCGCAAGCTTTTACCCATATATTGGTTGTTGCAGAACAGAGACAGGGAACGATTTAACGTAGCTGCGGTGATGTTTATAGAAGCGGGGATTGCATGGGCCGATTGCTTAAAGCTGGTAGATCTGCTTAAAGGAAGAAGCCCCTACAAACCGGCGCTTAACTACGCAGGGATGGATCTGCGTAGATGCCCTGTTCCGCTAGCAATGTCAGTACATGCTCCACGGCACGCTCTTCATCAGAGCTTACCTCCAGCAGCTCTTCACCGGCTAGCAGGCCACGTACGTACTCGCTCTCACTACCTATCTCCAGGGTAGTGATCACCAGGGCGCCGGTATCCAGCAGAATCTTGAGCAGTTCGGTGGTTCGGCGCATGGCTTCACGACCATCTTTATTTGTCGCTTCGGTAGAGCTCTCCAGATCCGTATTCAGGCCGAGGCTCAACTTGTCACCATCCAGTCGATAGGCGTGCACGCCCTTGCGGAACAGATTTTCTTCCAGGGCCTGGGCGACCTCTTCCTTGTTCTCACCGTTCAGTAAGACAACCGCTGCCTTGTGGTGATGCATGGCCTCACGAGCTGCACGATCCACCTGACCCGAAGTCCATAAACCGGCATCGCTCAATTGAGTCTGCTCGTTGGCGATCATGCCAGCGGCTACGGTGGCATTGGTTTTGGGATCGATGACGATAAAGCTGCCGGTGTGACGGTTACGGGTGTAGGGATCGAAGAATAAGGGTTGTGCTGTACCAATGCGTACCCGACCAATGTCGTTAAGTCCCAGTTGGGACACCGATAATTGCTCCAGGCTGTTGATGTCGGTGCGATAGAGGATTTCGTCGACATGGGCACGCACGGTATGGCTGGTGTGCTTGATAAAGTAGGGACGACCGGTCTCCATGGGCGTTTCGTGCATCCACACCAGGGTGGCTTCCACCTGGTTGGAGACCATGGGCTCATTGTCCACGGGTACGATCATATCGCCACGGGAGATGTCGATTTCGTCTTCCAGTTGCAGCGCCACCGACATGGGAGCGTAGGCTTCATCCAGATCGCCATCCATGGTGTGGATGTTTTTTATCCTGGAGGTCTTGCCTGAAGGCAGGGCCTTGATGGCGTCACCTTTGCGAACGACACCGGATGCAATTTGTCCGGCGAAGGCACGGAAATCCAGATTCGGACGCAACACCATTTGCACCGGATAACGGAAGTCATCCAGATTTTCATCATCGCTGGTATCGACCGTCTCCAGGTAATCAATCAGCGTCGGGCCTTTGTACCAGCTCATGGCTTCACTGCGGTTGACTACGTTGTCACCCTTGAGGGCACTGATAGGGATGATGGTGATATCTTTTGTGATTCCCAGTTGCGCGGCAAATTCACGGAAATCTTTTTCGATGGACTCGAATACCTGCTGGTCGTAGTCCTTAAGATCCATTTTGTTCACCGCAACAATGAGGTGCGGAATGGCCAGCAAATGGGCGATATAGCTATGGCGGCGTGACTGTTGTATGACACCGTTACGAGCATCCACCAGGATAATAGTGGCATCGGCGGTACTGGCGCCAGTGGCCATGTTGCGGGTGTACTGCTCGTGACCGGGAGTGTCGGCAACAATAAACTTACGCTTGGGGGTAGCGAAGTAGCGATAGGCCACATCGATGGTAATCCCCTGTTCGCGTTCGGCCTTGAGGCCATCGGTGAGCAGTGCCAGATCAACTTTTTGAGAGCTGTCTTTGGAGGCACGGGTCACAGCTTCAAGCTGGTCCTCAAAAATGCCTTTGGAGTCAAAGAGAAGACGGCCGATGAGTGTACTCTTGCCGTCATCGACACTGCCGGCGGTGGAAAAGCGTAGTAGATCCATTAAAAGTAGCCCTCACGTTTACGTTCTTCCATCGCTGCTTCGCTGGCCTTATCGTCCACACGGGTGCCGCGTTCGGTGACGCGGGCGACGGAAGTTTCTTCAATAATTTTGACGGCGGTATCCGCATCACTTTCCACACAGGCGGTACAGGTCATGTCACCCACGGTACGGAAGCGTACCCGTTTGGTCAGCACTTCCTCCCCTGGCTCGGCCTCTAACAGATGGCTGAGGGGGATTAGTTGATCATCACGAATTACCACCTCACGCTCGTGGGCGTAGTAGATCTCGGGGATCTCCAGTTGCTCACGTTCGATGTATTGCCACACATCCATCTCGGTCCAGTTACTGATGGGGAAGACGCGGATATGCTCGCCGGGGTGATGACGACCGTTGTACAGGTTCCACAGTTCCGGGCGCTGGTTCTTTGGATCCCACTGGCCGAATTTGTCACGGAAGGAGTAGAGGCGTTCTTTGGCGCGGGCCTTCTCCTCGTCACGGCGAGCACCGCCGAATACGGCATTGAAACGGAATTCATTGATGCCATCCAGCAGGGTAGGAATCTGCATGCGGTTACGGCTCATGTACTGGCCTTCACGCTCGACGATGAGACCACGCTCGATGGCATCGTCCACGGTGCGCACGATGAGTTCAGCCTTCAGTTGCTCGGCGCGGCGATCGCGGAAGTCGATGACCTCGGGGAAGTTATGGCCAGTGTCTACATGCATTAGAGGGAAGGGGATCTTACCGGGGTGGAAGGCTTTCTCTGCCAGACGTAACATACAGATGCTGTCTTTTCCGCCGGAAAAAAGTAGTGCCGGGCGTTCAAATTCGGCAGCTACTTCACGCATGATGTGAATGCTTTCCGCTTCCAGCCAGTTCAGATGGGCCAGTGCCGGGCGCTGTGTGTTTGATTTAGTCATACTGTGTACCTGTTTAAAACAATAATAAAATTAATCAGAGCTTCAATGTTGTTAGCGTGTATATACGGTTCAAGCCTTAGCTAAAAGAAGGCGAATTTTAACCCAAGCCCCATTAACATGCAGGCCAGGGCGATGCGTACATAATGTTCCGGCAGTTTTACCCCGATGTGGCTGCCGACATAAATGGCTGGCAGCGAGCCGATAAGCAGGCCCGCCAGCAGGGAAAAATCCACTGAGCCCATATGCCAATGGCCCAGACCTGCCACCAGGGTCAGGGGTACCGCATGAGCCAGGTCCGTACCCACCACCGATATCGAGGGTAGTCGAGGGTAAAGCAAAAGCAATATCGCCGCGCCAACGGCTCCGGCGCCTACCGATGACAGTGTTACCAGAACGCCCAGGATAACGCCTGAGAGTATGGTAATTGGCTTGCGCCAGGTCATGTGATAATGGCGCAGCTTAACGCTAAGCAAGCCCTCATTGGCCAGGTGTTGCCAGCGGCCCTTAAATATCAGCACCAGTGAGGTAAGCGTTAGCATCACACCCAGAGACAAGGTAATAACCCTCTCGTAGGCCTCCTGGGGCGGTTGCCACATATCCAGCACCGCAATGGTCAACAGGGCACTGGGCAAGCTGCCCATGGCAAGCAGGCCCACGATATTCCAGTGGATGGTTTTATGGCCATGGTGTACCCAAACCCCACCTGTCTTGGTCAGGGCGGCATACATTAGATCGGTACCCACGGCGATGGCCGGTGGGAAACCGAACACCAGCACCAGCAGCGGGGTCATGAGCGAGCCACCGCCTACGCCGGTCAATCCAATAATAAATCCGACGACGGCGCCGGCGAAGACAAATCCCAATTCCACAACGTTTCCTAGTGAATGATTCCTACTGACAGTGTGCGCCTGTTTCGCGCAATGGTGGGTATTTTAGAGAAGCGGCCTTATTCTGAAAAAGAATATTTACTTCTATGTTTAGTGTGGGAACTTATATCAATCCCGGCTATTTATCTTTAGCCTCAAAATTCACTGCATGCAGGCCACACTCTTTTTTGGTGGACTCTTCCCACCACCAGCGACCGGCGCGTTCGTGCTGGTTGGGCAGCACCGCACGGGTGCAGGGCTCGCAACCGATGCTGATATAGCCACGTTTGTGTAGCTCATTGTAGGGCACTTCATTGTCGGTGATGTAGGCCCATACCTGCTCCGAACTCCAGTTGGCCAGCGGGTTAAACTTCACCAGTGGGTGTTCAGTCGTGGCGAAGGCACTATCTTCCTGGAGTACGGGTACCTCGGCACGGGTGCCGGGGTTTTGATCATGCCGTTGGCCAGTGATCCAGGCATCCACGGTTTGCAGCTTGCGGCGCAAGGGTGCGACTTTACGGATGCCACAGCATTCCTGGTGGCCATCCTGATAAAAACTGAACAGACCTTTTTCTTTAACAAATGATTCTAGTGCGTGGTGGTCAGGGGAGAGCACTTCGATGTTAATACCGTAGTGATCGCGTACCTCTTCAATAAAGCGGTAGGTCTCAGAATGCAGGCGGCCCGTGTCCAGTGAAAACACCCGAATGTCTTTGTTCAGTT
>DAOWII010000144.1 GCA_030640985.1 Chromatiales bacterium | reverse complement strand
CTAAAACATGGCGCGCCCGGCAGGACTCGAACCTGCGACCCTCGGCTTAGAAGGCCGATGCTCTATGCAGCTGAGCTACGGGCGCATATCTTTCGAGTGACTAACCACATCAACATCTACAGTCATTCTAAAATGGTCGGGGTAGAGAGATTCGAACTCCCGACATCCTGCTCCCAAAGCAGGCGCGCTACCAGACTGCGCTATACCCCGCTATATCCAGCTAAGTATTCGCACCGCGAATCAGTTTATCAAGGTTTCCCCTGAGCCTGTTGTACACGTGCGAAGTCGGCGATAATACGCGCCGATGAGCTTTCCGTCAACGCCTTAGAGCCTTCACCCGTGACAAAAAAGACCCCCATCAACCATGAGAGTACTTACTCTGCCAGGAATTCCCTGGCGAAGCAGACATGCTCATGCGAAAATGCGCGTTTCACCCATTAAAAGGTAGCACTAAATGACCGCCAGGATTATCGACGGCAAGGCAATCGCCGCTAACGTACGGCAGGAACTCAAAAGCCGGGTAAAAACCCGCACAGAAAAGGGGCTCCGGGCTCCGGGCCTGGCCGTCGTTCTAGTGGGCAGTGATCCCGCTTCCGAAGTTTACGTCAGCAGTAAACGCAAGGGCTGTGAAGAAGTCGGTATCAAATCACTGGCCTACGACCTACCCGCGGACACCCAACAGGACACGTTATTCAAGCTCATCGATGAGCTCAATGAAAACCCCGAAGTCGATGGCATCCTGGTTCAGTTACCCTTGCCTGCGCACATTGATGACGAAGCGATTATCGAACGCATCCATCCAGATAAAGATGTCGATGGCTTCCACCCCTACAATATCGGTCGGCTGGCACTACGTATGCCCGTATTACGCCCCTGCACACCCAGAGGCGTCATCACCCTGCTTGAGCATACCGGCGAAGATATTCGTGGTATGGATGCAGTGATTGTCGGCGCCTCCAACATCGTTGGTCGCCCCATGAGTCTTGAACTGTTACTGGCGGGCTGTACCGTCACCATCTGCCACCGTTTCACCAAAAACCTCGCTGAACAGGTACAAAGAGCTGACTTAGTCGTCGTTGGCGTGGGCAAACCAGGGCTGGTGAAAGGTGAATGGATTAAACCCGGCGCCATTGTCATTGATGTGGGCATCAACCGTCTGGAAAATGGACGTTTAGTGGGGGATGTGGAATATGATATCGCTCAGGAAAGAGCCAGCTGGATCACCCCTGTTCCCGGTGGTGTGGGCCCCATGACCGTGGCAACACTACTACAGAATACGGTGGACTCAGCCGATCACCGGGACAAGTAAATAATTGTTAGTTAACCTATTCGGTTTTACCCGCACACTCGATACACTGTAATGTTGAAGGATCAATATCTAGCCTGGCCTGAGCAATCTCCTCATCGCAGCTAACGCAGTAACCGTAATCTCCCGAATCAATGCGCTGAAGTGCTGTTCCGGTTCGTTGTAACTCGATCTGACGGCGTCGTTTCAGCTCCACCGACATGGCCTGCGACTGCAAGGCATCCATTCTGGATAGCCGACCAACGCAAGACTGATCCAGTTCAACCGTTTTGCTGGAATCCTCCATGACAGTATCCAGAGCAAGCAATTCATCCCTGTTTGCCAGGAGTTGTTGCCTATAGTGATAAATGAGCTTCTCATCCATAACATTTGATTATTTTTATAATGCGTTCATACAGCATTTACTCTGAATGTATCACGTTATGACCAAAAGCATGGCTTTTTGCTAATCGCTACAGACACAATATAGAGGAAGGAAAGCAGTGCAAAGCACAGAGCAATAATTCTTATTTTTAAGGTTCGACCATAATGCAGGCCAATCGCTCCCAGAATGATATAGAACAGGAGACCAATAATTTTTGCCCACAACCATGGTTGAGTTAAAGCATTCAGGGACAGGCCAATCAACAAACCAATGGCACTTAGCAACAACAATGAATCTACAAAGTGGGGCACACGCCTGACCCATGGGGCATCTAATATAGGAGATTGTCGGATCATCCAGATACCACGGGCGCAAAAACCAGTAAAAGAGAGCAAAACACACCCAACATGAATAAATTTCAATATGTCCATGTGCTTCTCCGACTACAATTCAAATAGCAGCAGTATCGAGCTTAATTATTCACGACGCCAGGTAGTGACACCCGCCTTATCCTCAAGCACAATCCCTTCGGCCTTGAGCTCATCGCGAATACGATCCGATGCAGCCCAGTCCTTATTATTTTTCGCATCCAGGCGTTGTGCAATCAATTGTTCAATTGCCTCGTTGCTCAATCCATCCTGAGTATCAGTTCCTTGAAAAAACTCAGTTGCATCTCGTTGCAACAGCCCCAACATCGCGGCCAGCTGTTTAAGTATGGCACCAATCTTCCCCGCCTCGTAAAGATTGTCGGCTTCACGCAAACGATTCACTTCACGCGCCAGGTCAAATAAAACCGCTAAAGCTTCTGATGAATTAAAGTCATCGTCCATTGCCGTATAAAAAGCAGTATAAAAACGATCAGTATTGGCATCACCCATTTCCGCATTATCAGCCAGAGGCAAGTCACGCAGCGCCGTATATAAAGTAGTGAGTGAACTCTTTGCGCCATCCAGATGTTTATCCGAATAATTCAGCGGACTGCGGTAATGGCTACTAAGAATAAAATAACGCACCACTTCCGGATCATATTTTTTGAGTACATCCCGGATAGTGAAAAAGTTGCCCAACGACTTGGACATTTTTTCTTCATCCACGCGCACAAAACCATTATGCATCCAGTAATTCACAAATTTACAACCGGTAGCCCCTTCAGACTGGGCGATTTCATTTTCATGATGGGGGAATTGCAAATCCAGTCCGCCGCCATGAATATCGAATTGATTACCCAGGCAGTGGGTAGACATGGCGGAACACTCAATGTGCCAGCCGGGTCGTCCTTTGCCCCAGGGTGAATTCCAGCTGGGCTCATCAGGTTTTGCCGCCTTCCATAAAACAAAATCCATGGGATCATCCTTGGCCATATCCACATCTACCCGCTCACCAGCACGTAGATCCTCCAGACGCTTCCCCGATAATTGACCATAAGGCTCATACTTGCTGACATCATAATAAACATCACCATTATCAGCAGCATAGGCATAGCCCTTATCCACCAATGCCTGGATCATGTCGATGATCTGCACCATGTACATCGTTGCACGGGGCTCCTGATCCGGTCGTTGGATCCCAAGTGCGTCAGCATCTTTATTCATTTCATTAATAAAGCGTCCGGTCAGCTCAGTAAAGGACTCATTGTTTTCATTAGCCCGGGCAATTATCTTGTCATCGATGTCGGTGATATTACGCACATAGGTCACGTTTTTATCACCGAAAATATGCCGTAAATAACGACTCACCACATCAAACACAACCAACACACGGGCATGCCCAATATGACAGTAATCGTAAACCGTCATCCCGCAAACATAGAGCCTAACCTGCTTCGAATCGATAGGCTTAAAAAGCTCTTTCTGTTTAGTCAGATTATTATGCAGGTTGAGTTTATGCTGATAGCTCATGGATATTTTCACTTGTAAAGAAAGATTTAAATGGGTAAATAATTATTCGGCACAGGCGTGCAGGCGTTGCTGTGCACGTGCTTTTGTTAATAAGGGAAGCAAGCGTGCCATTTCCGGGCCGCCACTCTCTCCGCTCAACGCAACACGTAAGGGCATAAACAGACCCTTACCTTTGACACCGGTGGCTTCTTTTACTGCAGCGGAAAATGCCTTGAAATCATCAGCATTATTTTCCAGCGCGGCAACGGCAGCCTTGAAAAACGCCTTACCCGCATCGGCAACAAGCTCCCGAGCATCATCATCAAGAGCCAGTGGATCATGAAAAATTATTTTCGCCCATTTCAGGGCATGATCGGGAAAGCTGATATTAGG
>DAOWII010000110.1 GCA_030640985.1 Chromatiales bacterium | reverse complement strand
CATCATAACTCTACCTAAAAATTTAGTCTGACCCCGTTATCATCTCTAGCTAGTTCTGCCAACCTTGTCGTTTTGAAATTATCTTGCCGCTGAATGCATTAATCTCATAATCCCAAAATCCTTTCACTTTCCAAGTCACATACGGGTGAACTGATTCCAATTTTTTCTCCATCCCCAGAATTAAATTCTGATTTGTATCTGCACCTACCCCCATATCGGCTAATACTAACTCTCTAACTTGACCTTCAGATATGGTTTCTTTCTTCAGGGAGGCTCTTAACGCTGGAGAGACCGGTGCAACATTCCCATGAACATAGGTAATATTACCCTCCGGCCCAACATGAACCATAAACTCCATATCATCTAGCACAAGATCATTCACAAGACGCTCATATCGAACATTAGTATTACCAGTCTCATCATCGTGTCTCACAAAAATATTGAGTTGTTCTGGTCTACTCACTCTAAAAACATGTTTTTCCGCCAAAATAAAATTCAGAGCAGATTTTTCGCGAACAGATTTATCTGCTTTTTTCTTTTTCTTACTTAAGTCACGTCGATATTGCACGGAAAATCTCCCACGAGGACCATCTGGCGTTTCTTCAAAATCATGCCTGGAACTCTCTATTTTCCGGTCTATAGAAAACAGTTTTTCGTGAGAATAGTTCGCTGAGCTTGCCGAGTGTTCTGCATATCCGCCAACCGCATACAAAAACAACACCACCCCTACAACTAAGTAACGATATCGATGAGAAATAATGGGGTTGAACCCAGATTTTAATGAATACCTCATGTCTTCATCCTAACCCAATCTGAAAATCGAGTCTGCCCTTTATTTAAGATGCCTTCCCAAATCGATAACTACTTGGTTCAGTTTAAACCTCCTAGCTTTCCTCTGAATAATTAATCGGTTCTACTTGAATCGACTAGCCTTCCTCTGGATAACTAGTTGGTTCAATTTGAACCTTCTAGCTTTATCTTGTACCTTAGCTTTATGAAAAATGTTGATACCTTAATTCACGCCCGCTGGGTGATTCCTGTTGAGCCTCACGACACTGTTCTCGAGCATCACAGTATCGCCATCAGTGACGGGCGCATTATCGAAGTGCTACCCACGGAGCAGGCTCGCCAAAGTTATCAGGCAGAAACAGTCATTGAACTGGAAGAGCATGCACTGATTCCCGGTCTCATCAATGCCCATACCCATGCAGCCATGTCGCTGCTGCGTGGTCTGGCCGATGATCTGAGTCTGATGGAATGGCTGCAGGAACATATCTGGCCTGCGGAGAGAAAGTGGGTCAGCAGCGAGTTTGTCCATGACGGCACTCAACTGGCCATTGCGGAAATGCTCCGTGGTGGTGTCACCTGCTTTAACGATATGTATTTTTACCCTGATGTTACGGGCCGTGTCAGCGATCAGGCAGGCATGCGTACCGTGCTGGGTCTTATTGTCCTCGACTTTCCCACGGTCTGGGCACAGAACGCCGAGGAATACCTGCACAAGGGTCTGGAGGTACACGATCAATTCCGCAGCAACAGCTTGATCACCACCGCTATGGCACCTCATGCCCCCTATACCGTATCCGATGAGCCTTTACGTCAGGCCGCCATGTATGCAGAAGAACTGGATATTCCCCTGCACATTCATCTACACGAAACAGCGCATGAGGTAAGGGAGGCCGAGGAACAAAATGGCAAACGTCCCCTGCAGCGCCTGGCGGATCTGGGATTGCACTCCCCGCACCTGCTGTCCGTGCATATGACCCAGCTCAGCGATGAAGAAATAGCACATTACGCCACCAGCGGCGGCCATGTGATTCACTGTCCCGAATCAAACCTCAAACTGGCCAGTGGTTTTTGTCCGGTACACAAGCTGCAACAGGCCGGAATAAACGTCGCCCTGGGTACCGATGGCACCGCCAGTAATAATGATCTGGATATGTTTGGCGAGATGCGCAGCGCCGCCCTGCTGGCCAAGGCCGTTGCCGGAGATGCCAGCGCCCTGCCCGCCGCCGAAGCACTACGCATGGCAACCCTCAATGGCGCCAGGGCACTGGGACTGGATGAAATTACCGGTTCGCTGGAAGCAGGCAAGGCTGCCGATATCACCGCCGTGCATCTGGGAAGTCTGGAAACCCAACCTATGTATCACCCCATCTCGCAACTGGTGTATGCCACCGGACGCGACAAGGTCAGCGATGTCTGGGTAGCGGGCCGTCATTTGCTCAAGCAACGTCAGCTTACGACGCTGGATGAAAATGCTATCCTCACCCGTGCGGCCCGCTGGCAACGAAAAATCCAGCGAAGTGATGAACAACATCGCCAGGAACCATAATCTAAAAACGACAGTTCAAAAACCAGAGCCGAGAACAGTCCTGAACCCATTAAGAGAAGAGCCATGAGTGAAACAGCACACGAAGCGTCACACAATGTAGACCCCGGTGAAATAAATAAATTCGCCTCACTGGCCTCTCGCTGGTGGGATCCCAATAGTGAATTCAAACCCCTGCACGAGATCAATCCGCTACGTCTGGACTACATTGATGAACGGTCATCACTCAAAGGCAAAAAGGTACTCGATGTGGGTTGTGGCGGTGGCATCCTTTCCGAGAGCATGGCTCAGCGTGGAGCACAGGTCACAGGCATTGATATGGGTGAAGCACAATTGTCAGTGGCCAAACTGCATCAACTGGAGTCCGGTGTCGAAGTCGATTATCAATTGATTCGCGCAGAACAACTGGCCGAAGACGCCCCGGAAAGTTTCGATGTCGTTACCTGCATGGAAATGCTGGAACACGTACCGGATCCCGCTTCGATCATTGCCGCCTGTGCCAAACTGGTCAAGCCCGGTGGGCAAGTATTTTTCTCCACCATCAACCGTAATCCAAAATCCTATATGTTCGCCATCGTCGGTGCGGAGTACCTGCTCAAAATGTTGCCCAAGGGTACCCATGACTACGGCAAATTTATTAGACCTTCGGAAATGGAAAGCTGGGCACGTCATGCAGGACTGTCCTTCAAGGATCTGACCGGCATGAGCTACAACCCCTTCAGCAGAAAATATAGCCTGGGCCGCGATATCGATGTCAATTACATCGCTTATTGTAGTAAGAACCATAGCAAGGAATAAACCAGACTGATGACAGCAAGCACCATCCGCACCGTGCTCTTCGATCTGGACGGCACCCTGGCAGACACCGCACCGGATCTTGCCTACGCCCTCAACCGGGTCCGAGAGGAAAAGAGCCTGCCCGACTTACCCTTCGACAGCATTCGGCCAGTGGTCTCCCACGGTGGCATGGCATTGATCAAACATGGTTTCGATATGGAAGCGGAACATCCTGAATTTAATCATCTCTATCGGCGTCTACTGGATATTTATCGTGAAAATATCTGTCGTAAAACCTGCCTGTTCCCGGGCATGGATGAGCTATTGGACACTATCGAAGATCGTGGACTGAACTGGGGTGTGGTCACCAACAAACCAGCCTGGCTCACCGAACCATTACTGGATGCATTGAATCTCATTGAACGCGCCACCACCATCGTCAGTGGCGATACTCTGGAGCAACGGAAACCCCACCCCGCACCCATGCACCTGGCCTGTGAACAGGCCGGCAGTCAGGCCGAGCAGTGTTTGTATATCGGTGATGCCGAACGAGATATCCAGGCAGGACGTAATGCCCATATGCATACCCTAATAGCACTGTTTGGTTATATTGGTAAAAATGACAAGCCGCAAGACTGGAAAGCGGACGGTTCGGTGAAAACACCCTTGGAAGTACTGGAATGGATAATTTAACGGGACACAACTGAGGGATATCCCGGAACTAAAAAGTACGCTGACTAACTATTTATTTCTAGCTTTCTGTTTCTAAACTCATGTTTCAAAAAATGGTGCCGATGGCCGGAGTCGAACCGGCACAGCTTGCGCCACCACCCCCTCAAGATGGCGTGTCTACCAATTCCACCACATCGGCAAATACGTTACTACTCTCCTGCTTTTGGTACGTCACTACCAGCCGGCTCGTTGCCAGGCATAACAGGAACATCTTCTGCCACGGGTTTAGCTTCTTCTGCAGGTACGGCAAGCTCAGTTACGCTCTTGATAGTGGTACGCTGCTGCCCTGAAAAGTAGGCGAGTCCCAGGCTGGAGAGAAAGAAAATAGTTGCAAGGATTGCAGTCGCCCGGGTCATAAAAGAACCCGCGCCCTGGGCACCAAACACCGTGCCAGAGGCACCACTACCAAAAGCAGCACCGGCATCAGCACCTTTACCTTGCTGTAACAGCACCAGGGCCACCAGCCCAAGGGCTGACAAAACGAGAACGATCAATAAAATAGTTGGCATAATTAATTAATCCTGAATTTAACTGGCAGCACGACAAATGCTTAAAAATTCATCGGCATCAAGGGAGGCACCACCAATAAGGCCACCGTCGATATCGGGTTTGGCAAACAGCTCCGCTGCATTAGCACCCTTCACACTACCGCCATACTGAATACGAAGTCCTTCAGCAACCGCCGCATCATGGCTTGCAAACCGCTGACGAATAAAGGCATGTACATCCTGAGCTTGCTCGGGGCTTGCGGTCATACCGGTGCCAATGGCCCAAACAGGCTCATAAGCGACAACCGCATCATTAAATGCAGAAATACCTTCCAGTTCCAGCACCGCGTCCAGCTGGCGACCGACCACATCCTCGGTCACCCCTTTTTCGCGCTCTTCCAGGGTCTCGCCCACACAGAGAATAGGCTTCACGCCCATGGCGCGTGCTGCAGCAAACTTCTTTGCCACCAGCGCATCATCTTCACCATAAATACTGCGACGTTCAGAGTGACCCACAAGTACGTAAGTGCAAGCCAGGTCTTTTACCATGGCCGGTGAAATCTCACCGGTAAAGGCGCCACTGGCTTCCTGACTCAGGTTCTGGGCACCCCAGGAAATCGGGCTACCGTCCAGTTGTTCCGCTACCTCAGCAAGGTAGATAGAAGGAGGACAAACGGCCACTTCAGCCGTCACTCCAGCGATTCCCTGGTTCAGGCCATCGAGCAACTCACGGATGCTCGCTTTGGAACCATTCATTTTCCAGTTACCGGCAACAAAAGGTCGACGCATTGGGTTATCTCATCATCTAAAAACAGCCGCGAAGCTTACCCGCTACGGGCCGATAAATCAATCGCTATCACATTCAGGGGGACTTCTGAAACGGTATCTAATCGTTATTCAAGCAATATTAGTCTGCCATGGCCTCAGACACGGTTGCCGCCAGGGATTCGGCCAGGGTACCCACCTGAACAGCATCAACGCCTTCCACCATGACCCTGACCACAGGCTCAGTCCCTGATGGCCGCAGCAACACCCGGCCTTTATCGGCGAGCTCCTGCTCTGCCTGTTTTACCGCCTCGCTAACCTGGCTTGACGCCATTACATCAAAGGACGGTTGCAGACGTACATTGATCATGCTTTGCGGGTATTTGCTCATGCCCTGCTTGAGCTCATGCAAGCTACGGCCACTATGCACAACTGCCGCCAGTACCTGTAATGCCGAAACAATACCATCACCAGTGCTGGTGCGATCCAGGCACAGGATATGCCCCGATGACTCGCCCCCCAGAGACCAGCCATTCTTATGCAGAGTTGCCATTACATAACGATCCCCTACCTTGGCTCGTTCGAAGGCAATCCCTTCCTCCTTCAAGGCATGCTCCAGCCCCAGATTACTCATCAGGGTACCCATCACCCCGGGTACCTCACCGTGGTTTTTACAATCACGGGCAATAATAAATAACAGCTCGTCGCCATCCAGAACCTCACCCTTGTGATCCACCATGATCAGGCGGTCACCATCGCCATCCAGGGCAATACCAAGATCCGCATGATGTTCCAGCACCGCCGCCTGCAAGGCCCGTGGAGAGGTTGAACCACAATCGGTATTGATATTCAGCCCATCGGGGTCGACGCCCAGGGTAAGCACTTCCGCACCCAGTTCTTCAAATACCGCAGGGGCCACGTGATAAGTCGCACCATTGGCACAAT
The DNA here is from genome assembly GCA_030640985.1 of Chromatiales bacterium. GTDB lineage: Bacteria > Pseudomonadota > Gammaproteobacteria > Thiohalomonadales > Thiohalomonadaceae > DAOWII01. Next base: position 132 of record DAOWII010000110.1, on the reverse strand, counting down.
CCACTACCATTTTGAGTCCCTTGAAACTAACACCGGAATCAAGAGTACTCTTACAGAACTCGATATAACGTCCGGGGGCATCCACTACACGACTCGCCTTACCCAGCCTGGCGGAATCCACCATGGTCATTT
>DAOWII010000124.1 GCA_030640985.1 Chromatiales bacterium | reverse complement strand
ACTATGTGGCTATCAGCAACAATCCAGCCTGGCCCAGGGTACTCGCCAGCATCGAAGATTTCCCCACGACTCAATTGGCAAACCGACAGGAACAGCTCAGCTATTACATCAATGCCTATAACATCATGGCCATCAAAATGGTGCTGGATCACTGGCCATTGGAAAGTATCAAAGATGCGGGTAATTTTTTCCGTCCCGTTTGGAAGCAGACAATCGGGAAAATAAATGGCAAGTCTGTCAGCCTGCACGAAATCGAGCATGAGATTTTACGGCCCATGGGCGATCCGCGTATTCATATGGCCATCGTATGTGCCTCAGTCAGTTGTCCTGATCTTCGCAGTGAGGCCTATACTTCGACAAAGCTGGAACGGCAGATGGATGAACAGAGCAAACATTTTTTAAGCAACAGTAACAAGGGTGTCCGTATCGAGGAGAACACCTTACATGTGTCGAAGATATTCCACTGGTTTGAGGATGACTTCCGGGCACAAGGTGGTGTGGAAAAATTTATTAAACGTTATCGTAGAGACTTGCCCGATGTATTGGAGCTTAAGGCGAACCTTCCCTATGATTGGTCATTAAACACAACGGGAGAAAAATAAGTGGCGCATACGGAATATGATCTTTGTGTGATTGGTGGTGGTGCGGCTGGGCTGGTAGTGGCAGCTGGAGGTGCATCACTCGGTGCCAAAGTGGTATTGATAGAGAAGCATCTCATGGGGGGGGACTGCCTGCACTTCGGCTGTGTTCCCAGCAAGACCCTGTTGCAGTCTGCCAAGGTGGCTCACACCATCGCAGATGCAGGGCGTTTTGGTGTTGAGGCCCAGCAGCCACAGGTGGATATTTCCCGCGTAATGGGGCGGGTTGCTGAGGTTATCAAAGGTATTGAACCCAATGACAGCCCGGAGCGTTTTCGTAGCCTCGGGGTGGAGGTGATTTTAGGCTCAGGTGAATTTATCGGCAAAGACCGTTTGCTCGTCACCGAACGTGAAACCTCAGGTTCTGAAGTAACGGGCTCTGAATTAAAGGAGAAGGTAATCACCGCCCGGCATTTTGTGGTTGCTACCGGTTCGCGAGCGGCGATCCCTGCCATCGATGGTATCGACACAGTGCCTGTGTTTACCAATGAGTCTATTTTTTCTATTAAAGAAAAACTGCCACGTTTGATCATCCTCGGTGGTGGTCCCATCGGTATGGAAATGGCCCAGGCCTTTACCCGTCTGGGTAGCCAGGTACAGCTGGTACAGCGTGGCCCTCAGGTGTTAGCCAATGAAGACCCGGAATTGGCCGAAGTCGTGGCCAATCGCTTACGGGCGGAGGGGACTGAATTACTTGTCGGTCATAAGCCACTGCGCGTTGAGGGCGAGGCCGGTGATATTCGCCTGACCGTGCAGAGCCCGGATGGAGAAGAAAAAATAATAAAAGGCAGCCATTTGTTGGTCGCCGCTGGCCGTCGGCCCAATGTGGAATCGTTGGGGTTGGAGGCGGCCGGAGTGAAGCTGGAACGAGGCCGCATTGTTACCGACAAACGGCTTCGCACCAGTAACAAGCGTATTTTTGCCGCCGGTGATGTGGTGGGTTCCTATCAGTTTACCCATATGGCAGAGCATCATGCCGGGGTGGTTCTGCGTAATACCCTGTTTCGTCTGCCTGCCAAGGTAGAGCAGCGGGTGATCCCCTGGGCGACCTTTACCGATCCAGAGCTGGCGCGGGTCGGCCTCTCGGAAACCGAGGCAAAGGCACAGGGAATAGCACACAAGGTTTATAGCTTCCCTTTTGAAGAGGTGGATCGGGCACGAGCCGATGGTGTGACAGAAGGCTTTGCCAGGATCATTACCGATCCCAAAGGGCGTCTGCTCGGGGCTGCTATTGTTGGTCCTCACGCCGGAGAAATGATCCATGAGTACGTGCTGGCCATTGCCAAAGGAATGAAAGCTGCTGACCTGTCGGCCATCATGCATATCTATCCGACCCTGGCACAGATCAACCGGCGCGTGGCCGATGCACGCATGAAAGAGGGGCTAACCCCAACGGCTCGCAAATGGATTAAACGTATCTTTCGTTTGAGAGGGAATTAAGTCTTCATTTTCACCTAAAAGTTATTAACGCAAAGGGCGTTGAAATACATCGTTCCCGTGTCCCGAGCATTGGGTTACACTTTGCTTCCATGAGCAAACTCTCTGATCCCTCCACCTGGCCCGATCGCTATGGTGACTCTCTTTACCGTCACGCTCTGGTGCGTTTGCGTAATAAGGAGCAAGCGGAAGATATGGTGCAAGAGGCTTTGCTGGCGGCTTACGCATCTCGGGACACGTTTGCAGGCAACTCTACAGAAAAGACCTGGCTGTTCAGTATTCTCAAACACAAGATCATCGATTACCTGCGTAAGGCCAGCCGTGAACAGCCCATCTACCAGGATATTGAGCAGCTTCAGGATCTGATGGAGGAAAACTTCGATGCCACTGGTCACTGTACCATCGATATCAGCCAGTGGTCCGACCCGGATAAATCTCTGGAGCAGCAAGCCTTCTGGCAAACCCTGGAAAAATGCATCGCTGGTTTGCCTCCCCATCTGGCCACACTGTTTATGCTGCGTGAGCTGGATGGCCTCAGCAGTGATGAAATTTGTAAGGAATTGAATATTTCCACGACTAATAATCTATGGGTAATGTTGTCACGCACTCGACTGCGTTTGAGGCAATGCCTGGATACTCACTGGTTTCGCCGTAATGAAGAGGTTGTTTAAACGTGATCAAGATGATGTTGTCATGTAAAGATATTAGTGAAGTGGCTTCCCTTGCCATTGACGAAACTCTGCCATGGCGGAAGCGAATGGGTATGCATCTGCATCTGTTTATCTGCAAGCACTGTCGTACTTACGTTAGTCAGATCGGTTTTATCCATCGTGCCTTGCATCATCGATCAGATGAATTAGTGCATATGGGTCTGGTAGAGCGAACACTCTCAGTAGAGGCAAAAGAAAAAATCCGGGAAAAACTGGAACAACAGAAAGGGTAATTCTGGAATGTTTTCCTTCCCAAAATTTTTGTAAGGTTTTCTCATGTGCTGCGACTAAATGGTCATGATGTTTAGTCCCGATAATAATTTCAAGGAAAACCTGTGGCCCAGTAAGCTGCTGATTGCTACTGCTTTCCTGTTATTCATGATCCCGGTTTATGCTGTCGAGAAAAATGGTTTTGTACTCGACAACAGTTTAATCCCCGCCGATGAGATATTACGTGGTGGTCCACCCCGGGATGGGATCCCTGCTATCGATCAACCGCATTTTATCAAAGCCGCGGATGCGAGTTTCCTGAAAGCCAACGACCGGGTGCTGGGGATTGTGCGTGACGGTGAAGTCCGGGCCTACCCCATTGCCATTCTTAACTGGCATGAAATCGTCAATGATGTCTTTGGCCGGGAATTGGTAATGGTTAGTTTTTGTCCACTCTGTGGTACCGGGGTGGCATTCTCCATTGATGCTCTCGGTCAGCAAGGTAAATCATCTGCTTTTGGTGTGTCCGGTCTGTTATATAACAGCGATGTATTGCTATATGATCGTGAGACGGGATCACTTTGGTCTCAGATAATGGCCAAGGCTGTCAGCGGCCCACGCAAGGGAGCACGTTTAAAAATGATCCCGTTACAGCACACCACCTGGCAGGACTGGAAAACGCGCTATCCCGACACACGGGTATTGTCCACCGACACCGGTTTTTCTCGGGATTACAACCGTGATCCTTATGCCACTTACGTTAATGATGAAGGTCTGTACTTTCCGGTCAAACATCGTGACCCTCGTTACCATCCCAAGGAGCGCGTACTGGGAATAGCGATCTCAGGTCAGTACAAGGCTTATCCTTTCCAGGAATTGGCAAAGACTCAGTCCAAAATAAATGATGTCGTTGCGGGTAAAAAAATCACAATTATGTTTAATGCCGAGCACCAGGCAGCACAGATATTTGATACCAGGGGTGAAGAGCTTCCGGGGATTATTGCCTTCTGGTTTGCCTGGTTTGCTTTTCATCCCGACACTGAGGTTTTTCAGGCACCATAAGCGATAAATCAATCGAGAATAGAATGGATAATAAAAAAACAATGCAAACATCGACTAAGAGTGCCTGGATAAAAGGCAGTATCCTGCTGATTTTTATCGGTGGTCTGGTGGCCTTTTTTGTCCTGGGCGGTGATGCGTATTTAAGCCTTGATGCGCTCAAGGAAAACCGCAATGCCTTGCTTGATTACACACAAGATAATTATCTCACCATGATGGTGATCGCCATACTCATTTATGCGATCTCCACGGCACTGAGTATTCCCGGGGGGATAGTACTTTCATTGGCGGTGGGTATGTTGTTTGGCCGCTGGGCTGGCACCGGTGTGATCCTGATTGGTGCGACTCTGGGGGCAACGCTGGTATTCCTTGCTGCTCGTTACCTGTTTGCCGATGCGGCGCGCAAACGCCTCGGTACTGGCATGGCGGCAAAACTCATTGATGGTTTCGGCGATAACGCTTTTCACTATTTGCTGTTTCTGAGGCTGGTGCCTCTGTTTCCATTCTGGCTGGTGAATCTGGCGCCGGCCTTTACCTCGATTACTACCCGCACCTATGTGGTGGCCACGGCCATTGGCATTCTGCCGGGGGTGTTTGTGTTTGCCAACCTGGGACAATCTCTGGGCCGAATCGAATCACTGGAACAACTGGTATCGGTGGAGACCTTGCTGGCATTTGCCCTGCTGGGTGTTTTTGCTCTGGTGCCGGTGTTGATTAAAAAATTCCGTAGCTAAACTGCAATTAAAAATAGAGGAACGAATAGAATGACTTTGGGATTAATTGTGGTGATATTTCTGGTTCTGGCTCTGGCATGGGCCAATGGTGCCAATGACATTTCCAAGGGTGTCGCCACGCTGGTGGGAAACGGCACGACCAGTGCCCGCCGTGCCATATGGTGGGGCACCCTGTGGACTTTGATGGGAGGTGTCGCCGCTACTATCTGGGGCGCTGCCTTGATTAAGACATTTAGTAGTGGTTACCTCAGTCCGGGCTTTGAGGTGGATATGGTGTTTATTGCAGGGACCATGTTGGGTGCCGCTTTTTGGGTAATCATTGCCACACGCATGGCGTTGCCGGTTTCCACTACTCATGCTCTGCTGGGAGGTGTGGTGGGTGCCGTTCTGGTGGCCGCGGGTCCCGAAGGTCTCAAAATAGATGCCGTCACCAACAAGGCATTGCTTCCCTTATTGATTAGTCCATTGATTGCCATTGGCCTGTGCGCCATTCTGTTATTACTGATGCGTTATGCCGCAAAGAAAGTCCCGCAGTGGAGTCCCGACTGTTGTGAGCAGCAAGAGTGGCAGAAAGACCCTTTCGTCTGCGCCACCGATGAAGCGGGCCAACATCGCGAGCCAACACGGGTAGAACGAATGTGGGTGCGTCTGCACTGGTTGTCCAGTGGTGTGACCAGCTTCGCCCGTGGCCTCAATGATGTACCCAAGATCGCCGCCTTTCTGATCCTGGCATTGAGCCTGTCACCGGGGGTGGCAGAGACTGTTCTCTTCAATGGTGCTGGCCCTATTCTGCTGGTGGCACTGGTCATGGGGGTGGGCTGCCTGTGGGGTGGCTTCCGTGTACTTGAGTTATTATCCCGCCGGGTAACCCCGCTGGATGCCAGTTCCGGACTGGTGGCGAATGTGGGTACCTCGATGCTGGTGTTGATCGCCTCACCTCTTGGCTTACCGGTTTCCACTACCCATGTCAGTACCGGTGCATTAATGGGTATCCGTTGGAGCGATAAGGTCAAGCCTTCTCAGGCCGATGCACTGAAGCTGGTATTATATGGCTGGGTCGTTACCTTGCCCATTGCTGCTGGACTTGCAGCAATGAGTGTCTGGTCCATCGGTCAATTTTAAAGCTCAATTTAAAAGTAAGTAAACAGAGAAGGAAGCAGGCCATGCTCGCAACATTACCATTACTTGAAGCCACCGATTTTCCGGTACTAAACCGCAGCCACCTGGAGACCCTGCAGGTTAACCTGGGTTATTTATGTAACCAGCAATGCCTGCATTGCCATGTTAATGCAGGCCCCAAACGCACCGAGATCATGGATCGTGAAACGGTCGAACAGGTGCTGGCATTTATAGATGCCTCGGGGGTGAAAACACTGGATCTGACCGGCGGCGCACCGGAGATGAATCCTCACTTCCGTTATCTGGTGCGTGAGGCGCGCAAACGGGGCGTGCATGTGATGGACCGTTGCAACCTCACGGTACTGGCGCTGGAGGATCAAACCGGGTTGGCACAGTTTCTCGCCGAGCAGCAGGTGGAAGTTATTGCCTCCATGCCCTGTTACCTGGAAGACAACGTCAATCAGCAACGGGGCAAGGGCGTGTTCGATGAAAGCATCGCGGGTCTGCAGCAGCTCAATCAGCTGGGATATGGCCAGGGGGATTCCGGGCTGCAATTGAATCTTGTCTACAATCCTCAGGGGCCGGTATTACCACCAGCGCAGGAGAGCCTGGAGGCGGATTATAAGAAAGTGTTGGGGGACAATTTCGGTATTGTATTTAATCATCTTTATACTCTGGCCAATATGCCCATCCAGCGTTTCGGTAGTACCTTGATCTCCAAAGGACAGTTTGAGGATTACATGAAGTTACTGCGAGAATCTTACAGCGAGGCCAACAAGGATGGAGTGATGTGTCGTAGCCTGTTAAGTGTGGACTGGCAGGGCTATCTCTATGACTGTGATTTTAATCAGCAACTAGGACTGCCTATGACGGTGGACGGAATAGCGCGGCCACACCTGAGTGAGATCATGGGCCGTGATCTGCAAGGCTTGCCCATTGTGGTTAAGGACCACTGTTATGGTTGCACTGCAGGGCAGGGCAGTAGTTGTGGTGGAACTTTGAGTTGAATACAGAGATCTAAATATATGTATTTAATCAGTGTCTATAATGGATCACAGGATGAGGTAACAGGGAAAAGTTGAACATGTTCAGTGAATTAAATAAAGTTTCAATTATTATGCCGGTGCTAAATGAGGCAGAAGGTATCGAGCAGACCTTGCAGAGTCTGCAAGCCTTCCGCGGCGAAGGTCACGAATTGATTGTGGTCGATGGCGGCAGTGAAGATGACACTCTGGCCCTGGCTGAGCCCCTGGCCGATCAGCTTATCGGTGCCTCAGCGGGGCGGGCTTCACAAATGAATGCCGGGGCTAAGCTGGCCTGCGGCGACATTCTATTATTTCTCCATGCAGATACCACCTTGCCGGAAAATGCCATGGCATTAATGTGTGAGGGCCTGCAACAAACCAGAAAATGCTGGGGGCGTTTCGATGTGAAACTTTCCGGCCAGCAACTTTTGTTGCGTGTGGTCGAGTGGCTGATCAACTTACGCTCACGCCTGACCGGCATTGCCACTGGTGATCAGGCTATTTTTATTCGCCGTGCCTGTTTTCTTGTTATCGATGGCTTTCCCGAAATTCCGTTGATGGAAGACATCAGCATTAGTCGTCACCTCAAGTTTTACAGTGACCCCCTATGCCTGAAGTCAAAGGTGATTACCTCCAGCCGTCGCTGGGAGCAGAAAGGCATTGTTCGTACCATCCTGCTCATGTGGCGGCTGCGCCTGGCCTATTATCTGGGCACCGATCCGGCGGCCCTGGCCCGACAATATCGCTAATATGGATTACCCTGACGCACGCATCATCGTTTTCGCAAAGACCCCTGAGCCCGGCAAGGTTAAGACACGCCTGATCCCGACGCTAGGTGAGGTGGGGGCTAATCAGCTTCATCAGCAGTTAACCCGTCATGTACTCCAGACCGCGAGTGGGGCAGAACTCTGTCCCGTGGAGCTGTGGTGTGCACCGGACAGTGGGCATGAATTCTTCAGGCAATGTCAGGATGCATTTTCTGTAAGCCTGCACAGGCAGCAGGGTGAAAACCTGGGGCAGCGTATGGGTCATGCTTTGGCCACAGCACTGCAGCAGTCACAGCAGGTGCTCATCATTGGTGCCGATTGCCCGGCCCTGACCGTACAGGATCTGCATGAAGCCCTCTCGGTACTGGCCAGTGGCCAGGATGCGGTAGTGTCCCCGGCGGAAGATGGTGGTTATGTGTTGCTGGGTCTGTCCCGGTTTGATCCGGCCCTGTTCACCGGTATTGACTGGGGCACGGCAGAGGTGATGGCACAGCAGCGGGCCAGGCTAAAGGCTCTTGGCTGGCGGTGGCGGGAACTAGCCCAACGTTGGGATGTGGATCGTCCGGAAGACTTGCCACGATTACAGGCACTGGCTTTGCCGATCTCCCATTAATCTCCCCCCTTAATCTACCGGTTGAATTCTTTCTTTTGCTGGCAGGTCTTGTCCGTTTTGCTGCTATTTTCCCCGTAAGTAAAGACTCACCCCGCTCTAAAATAGCCTAAATACGTCAAATTGATTGCACTATATATAGTGTTGTAACTATTCCCGCTTTTTAGTAGGTCTATCTATCTGAATTCATTAGATAAATTTATAAGTTATTGATATTAAAGGAGTTAAAATACGGCAATTTTATATGTTTTACTGTTGACACCTTCCTGTGAAGTGAATAATCTAGACCCCCATCACAATATCTTGTGTTGTCCTTCCAAGGGGGTGTATCTCTGGTAGGATGATGGTTTGTAACTTGTTGTTAACTAGCGGTTAATTAGTAATTAACCGCTAGTTAAATAAAATAACTCATGGAGAACGTCTAGTGGCAAAGAGTACCGCTCATTTGAAATCAGTCCCAACCACCGTCAGTAAAATTCCTTTCCAGGATGCCTCGCTGGATATCTGGGACAAGAAATATCGGCTTAAAACCAAAAATGGTGAGATTATCGATCAAGGTATAGATGATACTTATCAGCGTGTCGCCCGCGCCCTGGCCGACATCGAAGAGAAAGATACCGAGAAGTGGTACGACGAGTTTCTCTGGGCATTGCGTCATGGCGCTATCCCTGCCGGCCGCATCACTTCCAATGCCGGTGCCCAGGCCTATAAGCCCGCCACTTCCACTATTAACTGTACCGTTTCCGGGATTGTTAAAGATTCCATGGATGACATCCTCGGTAAGGTGCACGAAGCAGGGCTGACCCTCAAGGCCGGTTGCGGTATTGGCTACGAGTTCTCTACCCTGCGCCCTAAAGATGCTTTTGTTGCCGGTGCCGGCGCCTACACCTCCGGACCACTGTCCTTCATGGATATCTTTGACAAGATGTGTTTCACCGTCTCTTCTGCCGGGGGCCGTCGTGGTGCGCAGATGGCTACTTTCGATGTGGGCCATCCCGATGTGATGGACTTCATCCGTGCCAAGCGTGAAGACGGCCGTTTGCGTCAGTTCAATCTGTCGCTGCTGGTCACCAGAGAGTTCGTCGAAGCAGTCAAGGCCGATGCAGACTGGAAGCTGGCCTTCCCCATTACCGAAAAAGAGACTGTCCTGGACAGCGTCGATATTGAAGACCCTGAGCAGGTGATCTGGCGCGAATGGCCGATCACTGAGGGTTACATTCAACGTGATGATGGTCTGATAGCATGCAAGGTTTACAAGACCATTCGCGCCTCGCACCTGTGGAATCTGATCATGTCCTCCACCTATGATTTCGCTGAGCCGGGTTTCATCCTCATCGACCAGTACAATGATATGAACAATAACTGGTTCTGTGAAAATATTCGTGCCACGAATCCTTGTGGTGAACAGGGCTTGCCGCCCTATGGCTCCTGCCTGTTGGGTTCGGTAGATCTCACCCGCTTTGTGCTGGACCCTTTCACCGACACGGCTCGTTTCGACTGGGACAGTTTCCGCAAGACCGTCGCCACCTTCACCCGCATGCTGGACAACGTAGTGGAGATCAACGGTCTGCCCCTGGAACAGCAGCGTCATGAGATCGAAACCAAGCGTCGTCATGGTATGGGTTATCTGGGCCTGGGTTCTACAGTGACCATGATGCAGATGAAATATGGTGACGAGGCATCGGTGAAATTTACCGATGAGGTGACCCGTGAGCTGGCGATGGTGGGTTGGCAGGCCGCTCTGGATCTGGCCAAAGAGAAAGGGCCCGCACCTATCCTGAAACAGGAATTTGAAGTCACCGGTGAGATGCTGCGCAAGCGTCCGGAAATGAAAAATGACGGTTATAAGGTGGGCGACAAGGTCAAGGGTAAGGTGTTGCATGCCAAGTACAGCCATTACATGCAACAGATTGCCGAGGTCGATCCCAAGCTGGTGGAACAATTGGCCAAAGTGGGCGCCCGTTTTACCCACCACAGTTCTATTGCCCCTACCGGTACCATTTCCCTGTCGCTGGCCAACAATGCCAGTAACGGCATCGAGCCCAGCTTTGCCCATCATTATTCGCGTAACGTGATCCGTGAAGGCAAAAAGACCAAGGAAAAAGTAGACGTTTATTCTTTCGAGATGCTGGCCTACCGCGAGCTGATCAATGCCAAGGCCATGCCTTATTCAGATCAGGCAGACGAGCAGTTGCCGGAATACTTCATTACCGCCGAAGATATTACGCCAACGCAACACGTAGACATCCAGGCTGCTTCGCAGAAATGGATCGATTCCTCCATTTCCAAGACCGCTAACGTGCCCACGGACTTCCCCTTCGAGGAGTTCAAGGATATCTACATGTACGCCTATGACCAGGGGCTTAAGGGTTGCACTACCTTCCGCTTCAACCCCGAGGCCTTCCAGGGCGTGCTGGTGAAAGAGTCTGATCTGGAAAGCACCACCTACAAATTTACCCTGGAAGATGGGTCTACTGTCGAACTCAAGGGTAATGAAGAAGTGGAGTATGACGGTGAGATGCATACGGCGGCGAATCTTTACGATGCCTTAAAAGAAGGCTACTACGGCAAGTTTTAAGTGCGCCATTTACGTTGATACTGCGTTGAAATGATTTCTCCGGTGCTCACATACTACATGTATGCTCCGCTCCTCAAAATCATTTCGCCTTGTCTCAACGGAAATGGCTTTCTTAAAACACGTGGTTTTGGTGAGAGAACCAGACCGTTAAACGAAACGAATTGAATAAATTACATTGCGACCTAAAGGTCGTGAAAAGAAAAATTTCAGGAGCTAATAAAATGACGACCAAGATTGCAAAAAAAATCGTCTCTTACAACGTGGTAAAAGAAGAAGATGAACAAGCACCCGCACCGGTAACGGCCAAGGAAGAGCCATCGAAGGAGGGTAAGGTTGTTCACATGACGGAAACCCTGGAGCGGCCGGAGATGCTGCTGGGTTCCACCTACAAGGTGAAAACACCGCTGTCCGAGCATGCTCTGTACGTGACCATCAATGATGTGATTCTTAATCCGGGCACCGAGCACGAGCTGCGTCGTCCTTTCGAAGTGTTCATCAACTCAAAGAACATGGATCACTTCCAGTGGATCGTTGCCCTCACGCGTATTATCTCAGCGGTATTCAGAAAGGGTGGCGACGTCACTTTTCTGGTGGAAGAGCTGCGTTCTGTGTTTGATCCCCGTGGCGGTTATTTCAAGAAGGGCGGCAAATATATGCCTTCCCTGGTAGCCGAGATCGGTGACGCCATTGAATGTCATTTGCGCCTCATTGGTCTACTCAAAGACGATGGCCTGGACGAGCATCAGCAAAAACTCATCAAGGAAAAGCGCGCTCAGTACGACGCCGTAGTGAAAGATGCCGAAGAGAAAGATCCCGGTGATTTTCCTGATAATGCGCAGCTGTGTAAAAAGTGCCAGACCAAGGCGGCGATTGTGATGGATGGGTGTCTCACATGCCTCAATTGCGGCGACAGCAAATGCGGCTAACCTGCTGCACCAGAAACGCGATGGCTGCGTTGCTGAATCGTTCTGCGCGTGCTCACTTACTGTATGTAAGCTCCGCTGCTCGATCGATTCGCGCCTTGCCCTCACGCTTCTGGCTGTGCAGGGCGTGAGACTGAGATAACGATATTTGCTCTTAACTAAGCGTAGATAAGTAGGGTGGTGCATGAAATGTACCAAAGGCATTCCCCTTGGTCACCCACCAATGAGTAATTGTATGTAGGAGCTCCAAAATAGGGAAATAGTGTAGTTCTTTCTAATTCGATCTAATAAAACACGGAGTGGATTGTGAAAATTCTAATTGCAGAAGACGACGATATTATTCAACAGTATCATCGTGAATGGATGGATACATGGGGCTTTGATTTTGACATGGCCTCAAGTGGACTAGATGCAGTGGAGTTGGCCGGTGAAAACAAAGGTCAATATGACCTCTGCCTGATGGATGTCGAAATGCCGCTGATGAACGGCATAGATGCCGCGACATTTATGCGAGAGCATATGGGCTACATGCCAATCATAGGGATGTCTTCAAATCTAACGTATCAACAACAATGTCTTGATGCAGGAATGGACGACTTCGCTCATAAACCATGTCACCCAGATGAACTGCTTGCAAAAATAAATGAATTGGCAGTAAAAAGTTATAAATTAAAACCAATCAATAACCGTTATTTTGTGACTTTAGATATGCCTGCGGATCAGCAGCACGCCAAAGAGTTACGTGAGCTGGAAAAAGAAAATCTGCGGAAAGTGTCAATCGTCGACAAACCAAACACCACTGTCATTGTTCATAAAAGTACAACAAACAAAATATCATATGATTTTTATGTGAATAAGCAGGCGTTAACAACATTTGTCAATCGTGACCCGGATAAGCCTTCCATTTGCATGCTGTATAAAGAAAGCAGTTACCACATGCCTCAAACATTAATTACTGAAGAAGAATACCTGGATTTGCTGGCCGCCGAAGATAGGGAGATGGATAGGTATGCTAACCAGGAGGCAGCAGGGAAAACTGACTCGACTGAAAAATCAAAAGATCATGTGTATCCCCTTGGTGATAAAGAGAAAAATAAAAATATCGATGAGGGTAAAGTAAAAGAACAGGATATATATAGGGGTCAACCGATATTCATAATGCAAGAGGAAGCGTCATGCTAAAATCAAAAACGACGAAAATAATTTTTGAATCAGTAGCTTTCCTGATTACTCTTATGTTGCTTATGATTGCCTTTCCCCCCGCATAAGACGCACCAATAGTAAGGAAGGTCGAGTCAGCCTCTTATTATGTTAATCAAAGTACCGATGAGCATAACCTCTTTGCCCTTTTAAAGGATGATGGTTTGGAACCCACTAAACATGAAAGCAAGTTGTGCCAGCACTGCGGTGCGGGTTTTGAGTGTAAGGCTGGCTCGATTTTGCTGTGTCAGTGTATAGGCGTTGAGTTGACCTCTATACAACGTGAGTATATTACGCAGCGCTATGATGATTGTTTATGCCGTGACTGTCTTGTTGCATTACGGGCAGAGTATAATGCCAAACAATATTCTAACCGGATCAATAGTGTGGTAGCTCAGCGTTAATTGGTAGTCAGGGCGTCTGACTCGATTGATTTAAAGGTGTGTTATCTATGAAAAAACTTAAAAATGAGAAGGAACTGGTTAAGAAAGCGATTGCTGAAGGTATGAAGTATGGCGAAGATAGTGGCGCTGTTGAGTTTGAGGCCACAGATTCGGCAGAGGAGAAAATCGAGTACATTTATCGGCTACTTGTCCATGACAAGATAATACAGGCTATGCCTGAAGATCAGGTTTCCCAGAAGTCCATGAAGCACAAATTAGCCATTTGGGCTTCAAAGAAAAAATAATTAATGAGGTTTATGAATGAGCGAAGAACAAAATGATTCAGATGTAAGTTTACCTGTATTGCTGTTTGTGCTGGTTGTACCACCTATGGCATTTATCTTTGGCGGTATCTGGGTTGGGGTTCCCGTCCTTGTCGTTGCGATGGTCTCCCTTTTTAGGAGTATGAAAAACAAAGCCTCGAAATCCTGAGTCTATGAGTCAGATGTTATCAATTGTCAGTGCAGGGCTGTTGAAGTATTTAACAGTATAGGAGTATAAAAATGTTTCGATATGTGTTCAGGTTGTTACTCCCGGTTTTCCTGTTTGTGTTCGTTGCAGGGTGTTCAACCAGTGTCAATCTTCGGGTGAAGAAGGCTCCAGAGCTTGTTTTACCAAAGATGGAAACGGTAACGATTGAACCATTCACTATATCGGGGGAGCACATTACGGATCTCAGGTCTGTGATTAAACCGGGTCATAAAAATTCAGATGTATTGAATCTGGCTATAACGCTTCTTGTTAATGATAAATCAACAAAAATATCTGATAAGAAACATGCAGAGACCGATACGTTATTTCAGCAGGCTATTAAACAGGCTGTCATGAACAACGGTTTTTATCGTGTTACAGAAGACAATAATGCAGATGGCAAGATTGCAGGCGCAATTAAGTATACCGTCAAGGATATTGGTGGTTGGACTAAATTAAGGGTTAAAATTACGGAGAAAGATAGAGCCAAAAAAAAATATAAAGCAAAATCTATTGAAACAGTCCTGGTTAAAGACCAGAGTAAAGGACATGATAGAGACAAAAATCAGGGGAAAGCCAAAGGTCACGACAAGGATAAAGCCCAGGGGAAGGCCAGGGGGCACGACAAGGATAAAGCTCAGGGGAAAGCCAGGGGGTACGATAAGGATAAAGCCCAGGGGAAGGGCAGGGAACACGATAAGTATAAGGAGATTGACAGGTTTACCATTAGAAGAAAGATATGGGTGACAGTGGAGTTCGCCGTTAAAGACCGCAACAATAAGGAACTCGCCAGGTCGATTCTGAATAAATCGGCTCATCAAACAATACACGGCAACACATTTCTTGAAGCAACAGTAAAGTCCCTTGAAATTAAGCCACTCCTGCAAAAGGCAGTGTTGAGCCTAAGTAGACCGTTACTGGAACAAGTTGCCCCACATTATAAATCTGTAAAGAAGACCTTCGAAAAGGGTAAGTCTTCACTGATTGATGATGGAAACAAGGCTGCTAAAGAAGGATATTGGCAGCATGCTGCTCAATTATGGGAAAAGGCAACAAAAACTGGAAATATAGAAGATCAAGTCGCAGGTTTATACAATCTTGCTATTTATGAAGAAGTTGAGGGTGACCTGGATCGTGCGCTTGAAAAGTATGAGCAAGTATACAGAATTGCAAGGAAGGATAAGTTTCGTAATGCAGTTGATCAAATTAAAAAACGAATCAATGATGGCAGACGTTTGAATGAACTGAATAAATAATAGAGAGGGCGGTAATCGTAGTCCGGATGGAATAAAAATAAATCCGGGGTGTGGTATGAATAATATTCCCAATCTAGCCATGAGCATCGATAGTGATAATAAAAAATACGCAATTACAATACGGTTTTGAAGACACTTCTTATGTTTCCGCTGGTGGCCTAGATGGCATTCGGGCGCTTGTTGAGTCATTCTATTCATACATGGATTCAATTGATTCTGCGCAACAAATCAGAAGCATGCATCCCGATGACCTTACAATTCCAAAAGAAAAATTAACTTTATTTTTATGTGGATGGCTGGGTGGCCCATCTCTATACCAGAAGAAATACGGTTCTATTAGTATACCGCAGGTACATAAGCCATTTAAGGTTGGTTTCGAAGAGCGCGATGCCTGGTTGCTTTGTATGGAAAAGGCAGTTAATGATCAACCGTACCCAAAAGAGTTTAAAAAGTACCTTATGGCGCAGCTTTATGTCCCGGCAGAACGTATTCGAATGGTAAATGAGTAAGAGGCATATCTGGTCTTCCAGAGTCAAGTGTAGATGAAAGTCTTTACCAAAAATCACATTATCTTTATCCTGTTGCTGGCATTTTTCCTTGCATGGGGTTATTTCTTATCGACTTATGGCGCCGAGGAGATTGTCCAGTCTCTAGGTATCAAAAATGTATATTTAGCTGTTTTTATAGCCTCGTCCATTGGCGGTGTTTCTACGATTTTCGCGGGTTCATTCTATGCCACCATCATCACCTTTGCACTTGGCGGTCTTGATCCCGTTGTGTTGGGCTTGATTGCCGGGATTGGTGCAACTCTTGGTGACAGTATCTTTTTCTATGTCGGACTCAAGGGGCGGGATGTGCTCGCCGGTCACTGGAGGGATAGGGCGTTACTGTTCTCGGCATGGTTGCAGCGTCAGAATAACCTTGTGGTGGCAATTGTGATCTTCCTTTACGCCGGCTTTACTCCTTTCCCTAAGGATTTACTGGTGGTGGCACTGGCCATTGGTAATCATCCCTACCGGAAGATGATACCGCCGCTGTTGCTGGGTAATGTTTTCCTGGTATCTTTGATTGCTCACTTTACCTTGCAGGGTTTAACCGTATTTGGCGATTTATGAATAATCGAGATCAATAATTATTGATAGCCACTCTCATAATAACGCGGTAAATCAATATGATAGAATGGTGTTGGTGGGTGTTTCTGTTAAAGTTATGGTCGGTGTTAGGGTCGATGCCGAGCTTCAATGTATACAGCAGGTCTGATTTGTCGGGTTTTTCAATCCTTAGCGGCCTTACTTGATTTAATTCATCAATATGCAAACACATGACTTTTTATTAATCCTGCTAGGGATTTTGCTAACAGCAAGAATATTTGCTGAGCTGGCGATACGTCTGAAGATGCCTTCCGTTATTGGGGAGTTGGTGGCGGGTATTGTCCTCGGGCCCAGTCTTTTGGGCTGGATAGAGCCGGTAGAGGCCATCAAGTTGCTGGCTGAAGTAGGTATTTTACTGCTGCTCTTCGAAGTAGGTCTGGAAACCGATATCCGCCGATTAGTTAATGCGGGCAGTCGTTCCGTGATCGTAGCCGTGTCTGGCTTTGTGCTCCCTTTTGCCTTTGGCTTCTCTCTTGCCCACTGGTTATTTGACTTATCCATACTGATCTCGCTTTTCATTGGAGGTACTCTCACGGCAACCAGCATTGGTATCACTGTTCGGGTGTTGACTGATATGGGCCGCCAACAGTCCAGGGAGGGGCAGATTGTATTGGGTGCTGCCGTCCTCGATGATGTATTTGGTGTGATTCTATTGGCCATCCTTTACGAGTTTTCTACGGGTGGTGGAGTGAGTTTGATGAATGTCGGCAAGGTATTTATTTTTGTTGGCTCGTTCTTTGTATTAGCTCCTATTGCCGCAAAACTTATTTCGCTGATTATTCGTCATTTTGATTCTGTTAGTGAAATTAGTGGTTTAATCCCCACCATGATTGTGTCGTTAGTACTGTTTTTTGCCTGGCTGGCACATGTGGTGGGTGCGCCAGAGCTACTGGGAGGGTTTGCTGCAGGCCTTGCCTTGTCTCGTCGTTTTTTCCTGCCCCTGGGGGTTGCCTTGCGTGCCGATGAGAGTTTTTCTCATCGCATTGAAGAACAGATGAAGCCCATTGTGCACCTGTTTACACCTATCTTTTTTGTCATGGTGGGTTTGTCACTAAACCTGCACAAAATTGACTGGAGTTCTGCCTTTATTTGGCAATTTTCACTTTCTATGCTGCTCTTTGCGTTTATTGGGAAGATGGTAGGGGCCTTTTTTATTCGTGAACCCTTGTCGGTTAGACTGATGACAGGTGTTGCCATGGTTCCGCGTGGTGAAGTGGGCCTTATTTTTGCGGAACTTGGACGTGTCAGTGGTATCTATAATAATGAGATTTATGCCGGCATGATATTGGTGATTGCATTTACGACATTAATTCCTCCTTTTCTAATGAAGTGGTTGCATCGACATTATCCAACGAGTGTTACGTGAAGAATATGTTCCATTACTACAAATTCTCGACCCTTAGGGAGGTAAGTTATGAATACTAAACCCATATTGCTGGGCACCCTGGCCTATGTCCTGGTGACGTTCCCCCTGGCTATCTTTTGGCATACCGTTTTGCTGAAATCGATGTATTTGTCTTTCGACTATTTTGGGGGAGAACCCTCTTATGCCATTGGGTTTATCTCTATCCTTCTTCAGGGAGTGATCCTTTCCTTCCTGTATCCGCATGTGAAATTAAAGGGCATGCCTGCTGTACGTGGACTTAAATATGCTTTGCTGATGGGTGGTTTTTTCTGGACCTGCCATGTGCTTGCCTTTGCTGCGAAGAATTCACTGAGTAATACACCGCTGTTCTATCTATTGGAAACTTTTTATTTGTGTTTCCAGTTTGGGATCTATGGTGTGCTTATTGCCGTTATTTATGGCAAGAATCAGTAAGGTATTTTGTAGCAAAATATCATTAATTCGCGCTTATTATCAGCTATTTACTGAGAAAATCGCAATTATCGGGTAAGTTTCTGTTAAAATTCCAATTTATCTGGGTGGGAATTTAAAGCCTGGCTTTGAAGTATCGTAGGCATTATTTGTTGGTTCCACTTAATTTTAACAACTTAATTTTCAAAGGTGTTATAGATGGCTGAAATGCAGGGTAACAACGAACAGGACAATACTCTTTCGGCGGATATTGAAGGGTTGGAGAGTTTTCTTGACGAATTTGAGGAAGATAGTTCCACTGCTGTGGGATCGCAGGACACTGCTGTCGCAGATGATGGTCCGTTAGATCTGGATCTTGGTGAGATTCCTGAGCTGAATGAGGTTGCGCTTGAGAACGGGGGGGCGGAACATATAGATGAAGCGCTGACCGAGCAATCATCGGATGAACAAGCGGGCTCAGATTTAGCAGATTTAAACTTGGCCATTGACAACAGCTCTCCTTTGAAAGATACGCTGCCCAGTTCTGCGACGGCTTTTTCTTCTACTCATCCTGCTAGCCCTATCTCGGCCCCCGGCCATGATAACTTCTCTATTGTTACTTTTGCGGTTGCTGCAATTGCAGTTGTGGCCAGTGGGTTAATGGTCTGGTGGGCGAGTGATTTATCTGATCAGTTAACAACGGTGAGATCCCAATTAATAGTGGTTAATCAGAAGGCAGGGCAGGCGGATGTCGGTGGAACGCAGGATCTCGCTATGTTAACGCAGCTTGATGAGCGCATAACCGAACTGTCCATTGTTATTGAAGGGCCTGTTAGCCATTTGCTGGAAAATAATAAACGAGAAATGTCTGATTTGCATGCTCGTCTGGATGAGATAGAAAGGGCACTGGCCATGACTCCTGCACCTCCTGTGGTTGCTGATAGTCAGACAAAAAATCCTGGTGGTGTATGGGTAGTCAATCTGGTTTCTTTCCCCCGTCCTGCAGTTGCTGATTCGGAGCTGGCCAAACTTTCCCGGGTGGGGATACAGGCCGAAAAATATCAGGTGAATAGTAAGAAAATAACCTGGTATCGCGTCAGGGTTACTGGTTTCGACTCCAGGCAGGCCGCTAAATCATATGCTGATACCGAGGCGCTCGAGGCCGGTTATACGCAAGCCTGGATCAGTCGCTTCTGATTTTGTTATCCCGGGGTACATATGCTCCGGGATTTTTATACCTCTTTGATCCTTTTTATCAGTCTACTTTGGGCTGTACTTTTCGGTGAGATAAATATTGTAATTACAATAGCTTATAATTCAGCTGCGGTTCTTCTACCATGGAGAGGCAAGTTTTTCAGGAGCAGTTAAACTCTAATATCATATGCGATTATTATTGATGGATGATTTTTCCCGTTCAAAAAACAGGCTGTTACCAATAATAGAACAATGGCCACATTCAAGGACTTATTACAAACAATCAGCAAGGATTACCGTGAGGGGCGGCTTGAGTTGCCATCCTTGCCGGAAGTCGCATTCAAGGTTCGCGCGGCTCTTCAGGATGAAGACAAAAATATATCCCATCTAGGGAAAATAATGCAGGCCGATCCGGCGTTAGCCGCTCGCTTGATTCAGGTGGTTAACAGTCCCCGTTATATGAGTAGTAGTCAGATTGATACCTGTCGTGGGGCGATCGCTCGTTTGGGTTTAGATACAACGCGAAATCTGGCGATTAGTCTTTCCTTGCGCGGGGAATTCAACAGCACGCACCCCCAAATTAAAAAATATATGCAGGGAGCCTGGCAACAGAGCTGTAAGATTGCCGCTATCAGTTTTGTGTTGGCAGGAGTGATCCCCGGGCTGAAATCTGAACGGGCGTTGCTGGCGGGTTTATTGTGCAATATTGGCAGCCTGCCATTTTTTCGTTATCTGGAGCAGTTTCCTGAATTGATTGCGGATGATGTCGATACCCTGGGCTTGGTGGTTCGCTATCAGGGGCGCCTGGGAAGTCTGTTGCTAGAGCGTTGGAAGTTTGAACCTGATTTGGTTAAATTACCGATGCTCATAAATAATTGGTCCTATGACAGTGGTGATTCGATTGATTATATTGATGTAGTGTTGGTGGCAAGGGCGCACAGTTTGTTTGGACATGAGGGCACGGGCAGTATGCCGTCGCTTCAGGATATGCCTGCCTTTAAAAAACTGCCTATCAGTCATTTCGGGCCGGGTGGTAGTCTTGAGTTATTGACCGAAGCAAATGAAGAGGTTGATGTGATGATGAAAATCCTTCGCTAGAGCTTCCTTGGGGTGTATTGAACGACAATTCCCGTTATCATTACTACATGGTGCCAATGGGCGTTTTGGTTCGCTTGATTTGTAAAGAAAGGTAATAGAGGAATTAAAAAGTATGTCATTACGCATAATCACAGTTTTTTCATTGTTGTTTTCCAGTGCTACCTGGGCAAGTTCCATTGATTTTAATTTAAATAATGATTCACTCAGGGTTAATTATGCCAGTCCCATAGGCAAGACCAAAGGTCTACAAATGGAGATGGGCTGGTTACACTTTGACCCCAGAGACGTGGATATTCTGGACCTAGGTCTGCATGTGTCAGGAGAAAACTGGAGTAAATCAGGTACCTTTAATATTCGTTTGGGTGTCCGTACTGCATTTGTTTCGGCGGGTGCTACAGATATTCTGGCATTGGCCCCCGGAGTTAATGTCCGTTTTTCACCAGCACAAAGAGTTGGTATTGGTGGGCATTTTTATTATTCTCCGGACATTGTGACCTGGCTGGATGGTGAGCGTTATACCGAGTGGGGGGTACGTCTTGACTATCAACTGTTGGCTCAGGCTTATGTTTACCTTGGCTATCGTGATATCGAAGTTGGTATTAATGGTACTACAGTTGGGATTGAGGATACCGGACATGTGGGCATGAAAATCCACTTCTAGCAACTTTTTACAACGGTTTTATAAGTGCTTTTTGATGGGTTTGTTGAAAAGAATAAGAATAAAAAAAGGGGCTGTTCGCCCCTTTTTTTATTCAATTATCCAACCAGGGCTAATTCCAGCTCGGCAAAGGTATGGGCAACAAGAGGGGAATTCAGGGCGATGCCCAGCTGCTTGCCTAGTTGACTACTGGAGAATATACCTCTCACCATCTGGTTTTTATTGTGGTCCATGTCTACAACCAGAGTGTGTTGTCGTCCAACCCGTTTCAGAGTTTCGACAATATCACTTACGCTGGCATTAACAACATCTACCATCTGTAATACTTCCAGTTTTTTGTAGGGCGTCATGATGTCACTCACCAGGATATCCTCATGCTGTCCGCCCACTTCTTTCAGGTACTGAATAGGTTTTTCGCCAAGTATATCGGTGCTGGTGATGAGTCCCTGGATATGGTTATCTCGATCAGTTACCAGTAACAGGCGTATTTGATTACTGATCATGTAGTGATTAGCATCATCTATACTGGCCCATGGACTGATGGTAATCGCCGAAACCTGGCTTAGATCGGTCATTACATTGATCGCCGCCTCATCGAGATTTACGCTGTGCGGTAGTTGCTGCTGCGGGCGATGTACGCTAATTGGTTTACCCAGTAAGCTATGGGGAAGGGGTGTGTGGTTTCTGTTCATAACAACCTCCTGACATTCCTGTCACTCTTACTATAAACAAATACGCCAAAATCAGGCCGTTTGCAAGTTATTTGAAGTAATAATTTATAATAATCCATACCAATTATGGCACGATTAATGACAGCAGATTAAATTAATGGTGGCTTTAGTATTTAATGCAAAAAAAGAGCCAAAGGGTAACAGTTGTGAGTAATTATTTATTCGCGAGGTGTTATCTGTTTATCAATCGAGTAGGTAGGTATCCATTTTATCAGGAGAAATAACTTTATAATAATAAAAAGGGCCGGAGAGAAAATCTCTCCGGCCCTTTTTATCGTTTAAGGCTTTCGTTAAAGCCAAAGAGTGCTTACTTGGCTGCATCCTTTAATGCTTTAAGAGCATTTACCTTAACCACGTTACGTGCAGGTTTGGCCTTAAACATAGTCGGTTCTTTTGTGAAGGGGTTGATGCCCTTACGTGCTTTAACCGCAGGCTTGCGAATACGGCGAATTTTGACGCCCACTTCTGGAATACTGAATTCACCAGAACCATTTTTGTTCATGTGGCATTTCATTAAGTCGGTAAGGCCACCGAATACAGCAGATACTTCCTTACGGGTCATGCCGGTCTGTTCGCTTATGGTAGTAATGATTTGAGACTTGGTCTGTTTCTCTTTAATGGATTTTGGTAAGGCCTTTACCTTAGCGACTGGAGCTGCTTTTTTAACCGTTTTTTTGACGGCTTTCTTCACGGCTTTCTTCACGGCTTTTTTAACTACCTTCTTTACCACCTTCTTCTTAACGGCTTTTTTAGCAGTTACTTTTTTCTTGCTGGCTTTCTTTTTTACGGCCATGGTTTATCTCCCCTGGTTGTTTGGCTAATGCACAATTAGATATATTTAATAGCTCTGATTTTGAATACATATTTTATAAAACACAAGCTATAAATTAGCGTTTTTTAGCTGTTTTTCAATATTTTTGCTTAAATAGGGAAAGAGAGTAAAAAAAAGGGAAAATAACGTCATTTTTATAACATGGAACCTAAAGAACTGCTTCTCTGCTGAACTGTGTTTATGATATATAGGAGAGCTTGTATGGAGCACAAACGTGTGAGATTTTGGGGTGTGTAGTCAGGGGAGTAATCAGTGGTTAGACAATTATATATCAGTGTGACAGGGCAAGGGCTACATGACTGCACATCACAGATACAGGCGGTGGTGCGTGAAACAGGTCTGGAGGAAGGTTTGTGTACTATCTTTATTCAGCATACCTCAGCCAGTCTGACCATT
>DAOWII010000069.1 GCA_030640985.1 Chromatiales bacterium | reverse complement strand
GCTTGATAGTCAAAGCGACCACTCATCTGCATATAGATGCTCAGAGTAAAGGTCTGAAACTGCAACATGCTGACCGCACCAAAATCAGACAACACATGCAGCACCACCACTGCCAGACTGGCGGCAATAGCAGGCCGCAACCAAGGCAGGTTCACCGACCAGAATACCCGTAGCGAACTGGCACCCTGAATGCGGGCAGCCTCTTCCAATGTTTTCTGACTACACACGAGAGCCGCTTGCACCAGCAAAAATACATAGGAAAATCCTGCCAATGACAGGATCAGTGCTGCACCCCACAGATTATATAAATCAGGCAAAGACAGACTATCGCCAAAAATGAAAAGCCAGATCTGTCCAAGCCAACCATCATACTCAAGCAGGGTGGTATAAATATGGGCAAATACATAGGTGGGAATAGTAAGCGGCAGAATCATCAGCCACTTGGCGATAGTCCGGCCTGAAAAATCTCGGCGCGCAATCAACCAGGCAGACAAAACGCCCAGGGCAACACTACCAATAGCGACCAACACCGCCAGGGAGAGGGTGTTCCAGAGCAAGCCGGGGAGTCGCGTGCTCCACAAACCCAGCCAACGATCAGCTCCCAGCTGCAGGCTGCTATAGACGACAAACAGCAGTGGGATCATTGCCAGTAACACCACGCCCCCGGCGAGGGCTCCCAGAGTACCTGCTCTCGATATTGCGCTACGGATGAATTTTGGAAATATAATTGTCTGAGTCATAAACTAGATACAAACTACAGGCGTTGAAGGAAAAAGCCAAATGCCTGTTCCTCAACGCCTGAAACCTGTAAGACTAAGGCATTCCTACTGATTCAATCAAATCCAGTGTCGCATTACGTTTCGAGCCCAGGGCGGCCATGGGTACATCTGCAACTTTATAACTATTCTGTGCGGGTACTTCTGCCGCTGCGGCCACATCAGATCGGGCAGGATATTCCTGATTAACCTCGGCAAACATCTTCTGGCCTTGTTTGGATAACAGGAAGTCCACCAGCTTTTCAGCCGCCTTTTTCTTCTTGCTGTACTTACTGATAGCAATACCGGCGACATTCCATGCAACCCCCATATCACCTTTACCCTGATCAGGGAGCAGGATGCGGATAGGTGCAGAAGGCTCTTTAGCCAGATGACGATAGATATAATAGTGATTCACCAGACCGATATCTTTACGACCACTTGCCACCGCCTTAACGACCTTGCTGTGCTTGTCGAACACGCGGCCTTCACTATTGTCTTTCATACCCTGAAGCCAGACACGGGTCTTCTTATTGCCCGCCTCTAACATGTAAACCGTTGTACCGGCGATAAAACTTCCATTGGCACTGCTGGTGATTGCCAGTCGGCCCTTAAGCCGTGGGTCGGCCAGGTCAAAAACCGAGTCAACAAAATCCAGCCCTTTAGCATTATTGTTAACCACCAATACCCTGGCACGGGCAGACAGACCCACCCAGCTATTATCCGATGCACGTAAATTTTTCTTTACCGGTGACACCAATGACTTTGAAAGTCGCTTGAAAAGTTTCAAATCACTGCCGCGTTGCAGACTACCCGCGTCGTTACTGAGAAATAGATCCGCTTCAGTACGCTTACCTTCCAGCTGCAACTTATTCAGCAATGCGGTGGACTTGGCACTGTGCAAAATAACCTCGATACCAGTCTTCTCGGTAAAGGCTCGGATAACAGGCTTAACAAATTTATCGCTGCGACCCGAATAGATCACCAGGGATTCGGCACTTTGTACCAGTGGGGAAATAAGGACCGTTATCAATAACGTCCAGATAGCTATTGTTGTGGCTTTCATCAGGAATACCTCCAAATCGAATCAATCTAAATGATAATCATAATCATTTAGATTGTCAAATACTAATTTCCGCAATAAAGGGAGGGACTATTCCTGCTAGCTGACGCGGCTCTGCTTATTTTGAAAGGGCCTGTTCCGAAGCCGTCCGCTGCGGTCTCGCTAATCTGGGCAAATCGCCCTCTATTCCCAGGGCACGACGCATAATCATATCTTTTACCGGCCCGCTGGCATTGGTCAGTTTAAGT
This sequence comes from Chromatiales bacterium, assembly GCA_030640985.1. Taxonomy (GTDB): domain Bacteria; phylum Pseudomonadota; class Gammaproteobacteria; order Thiohalomonadales; family Thiohalomonadaceae; genus DAOWII01. The sequence goes on along the minus strand of DAOWII010000069.1, from coordinate 990 downwards.
CCGGTATTTCGCAACCAGCGCAGCGGCGCACCCCGGCTACCAAACAGACGTTTGAAACCATCCATGGCGGCCATCACCCCCACATTATCACCCTTGCGCCAACGCTCGTAGCGGCGCAACACCCTCAGGCTTCCAAGCTCTTTGCCCTCTGCCCTGGCATCGAGCAGCACCTCGGCCAACGCCGCCGCATCACTCACTCCCAGGTTGAGTCCCTGTCCCGCCAGGGGGTGAATGGTATGAGCCGCATTACCAATAAGCGCTATACGCTCCCGCACATAATCACGGGCATGCTGTAGCCCAAGAGGAAAGGCACCCCGTGGGCCGGTTGATTCCATTTGCCCCAGTTGATCACCAAAGGTCTGTTGTAACATGACAAGAAAGGCCGCGTCGTCGAGGGCCAACAGGGCATCGGCATTTTCCGGGGTGGTCGACCAGACGATAGAACTGTAATTATCCGTCATAGGCAGAAAGGCCAATGGGCCTTCCGGTAAAAAACGTTGCCAGGCGGTTTCCCGGTGGGATGCCGAGGTCTTGATAGTGGCCACCACCGCCTTTTGCCCGTAACTCCATTCAGTGGTTTTAATATCGGTTTGTTGCCGCACCCAGGAGTTGGAACCATCGGCACCCACCAGAAGTTTTGCCTTCAAATATTGACCACCCTCCAGTTCCAGAGTCAGCCCCTGCCCTTCATGTCGCAGCGATCTCACCTGGGCCGGACATAACAGATCCACATTATCAAAATCCGCCAGGCGTTCCAGCAATGCCGCCAGGATCACCCGGTTTTCAATGATATGCCCCAGATCCGGTTCGCCCAGATCGGCACTGTCGAAATGAATGGCGCCATCACCGCTGGCATCCCATACATGCATCTCGCGATAGGCACTAATCCGCCGCCGAACCATACCCTCCCAGGCCCCGATGCCCTCAAATACTCGCTGAGTGGCACGGGTAATGGCACTCACCCGGATATCAAATGAATCAAGTGGGCAG
>DAOWII010000064.1 GCA_030640985.1 Chromatiales bacterium | reverse complement strand
GCATACCTGGAATTAAACCCAAAGCACCTAACACAACTGCAGTGACGGTTAAAACCTGGGGATTACTAAAGACCTGTTTTGATACTTGCTCGCTCATTGATGTGGAAGCCGATACCCGGGTCACAATAATGCCAGCACCTGTTGATAACACCAATGATGGTATCTGGGCTACCAGGCCATCACCGATCGTTAGCAATAAATAAGTACGTGCGGCATCACCCACAGCCATATCATGCTGTAGCATACCGATAGCAAGGCCACCAATGATATTCAGTATAGTGATCAGAATGCCTGCGACTGCATCGCCACGAACGAATTTACTGGCACCATCCATTGAGCCGTAAAAATCGGCTTCCTGTGAGACTTCATCGCGTCGTGTACGCGCTTCATCTTGATCGATAAGCCCTGCATTAAGATCTGCATCAATGGCCATTTGTTTCCCAGGCATCGCGTCCAAAGTAAATCTGGCACTCACTTCAGATATGCGCCCAGCACCTTTTGTCACAACAACAAAATTAATAATCACAAGAATAACAAAAACGACCAAACCTACAGCATAATTACCACCAACAACAAACTCACCAAATGATTCAATAACCTGTCCAGCGGCACCGGTTCCCGTATGTCCATCAAGAAGTACTACTCGCGTCGACGCCACATTAAGTGCAAGACGTAACAGTGTTGCTATAAGTAAAATTGTAGGGAAAACACCAAAATCCAATGGGCGCAAGGCATAAATTGTGACCAAAAGAATAATCAGTGAAAGTGATATATTAAATGTAAAAAAGATATCCAGAAGAAATGGAGGCAATGGTAAAACAATCATTGCCAACAGCATCACGACGACAATAGGTGCGCCCAGCCCAGCACGCCCCAAAGTAGAAAATGCGTTCATTAAAGGATTAGATTTAGCCATAAAGTAGAGTCCTACCTAGAGTCAATCATCCCAGCGCAGATCATCTGGAATAGGTAAGTCATCCAGAGAGACTCCCGCATCACTATTGTAAAGAGGACCTTGCTGGATCTGATAAATATAGGCAAGCACCTGTGCCACAGCCCTGTACAGACCGGCAGGAATAGCCTCATTTAATTCAGTGCTACGATAAATAGCTCTAGCTAAAGGTGGTGCCGATAATATTGGCACATCACTCTTCTGTGCCAACTCCTTGATTTTCTGCGCCATATGATCAGCTCCTTTAGCCACAACCACTGGTGCATCCATTTCATTTTGTTCGTACTTAAGTGCGACAGCATAGTGTTCTGGATTTGTTACTACAACATCGGCCTTCGGTACTTCATCAAGCATACGCTGCTGAGCCATTTCCATTTGGGTTCTTCGAATACGCGCCTTCACTTCAGGGCTGCCTTCCGTCTGTTTATTTTCGTCTCTCACCTCTTGCCTGGTCATTTTCAATTGACGCTGGTGATCCCATAGTTGAAATGGAACATCAACAAGAACTACGAAAATCAATGCCATGCTCACCAAAAGAAATGACCAGACAAGTAATTGACCAGAATGAGCGAGTCCCTGCTTTAGTGGCTCCACCCCAATTCCGAGGAAAGTATCTACCTGTGATCGCAACAAAATAATGGTGGCTACAGAAACAAGAACAAATTTAGCTAACCCCTTAAGCATTTCCATAATACCGCGCCATGAAAACACACGACCCATACCCTTAACCGGATCGAGTCGTTCAAGTTTCAATGCTAGTGCCTGCGCACTAAAGGACCAACCGCCAAGAGCCACTGCAGAAAGGATGGCTACAAAAACCATCAAAATAAAAAATGGTGCCAATATTGTCATAGCAGAGACGATATTATATAAAAAGTGAGGTACCAAATATGATGTATCGAATATCTTTTCTCGCGAAATAGTGAGGTTCTGCTTCAAAAGATCAGTAAGCCCTTGCAGGATATCGCTTCCCAGAAACATGAAACCTGCTGCAGCCACAAGCATAGCGCTAAGCGTATTCAGTTCTTTAGAACGAGGTATTTGCCCTTTGTCACGCGCCTGTTGAAGGCGCTTGGGCGTTGCCTGTTCTGTACGTTCCTGACCACCACTTTCAGCCATAATTAACTCCTAACAACAAGAGTATTTACTAGTATGAAAATACTCTCTAGAAGATGGGTGAATTGAGGTAAAAACATAGGCATAACAAATAAAATAACCATAAAACCCATCATCATGGTTATTGGGAAACCAATAGCGAAGATATTCAACTGTGGCGCAGCTCTAGCCATTACACCAAATGCAATATTCACAATCAATAATGATGTAATGGCCGGCAGCGCCAACCATACGGCACCTTCAAACATTTGAGAGCCCCACAACACTATTGACCATAAGCCATCAGCACCAAATGAAAGTATTGAAATGGGCAAAGTAACAAAACTGTTAGCCAGAACCTCAATAAGAATCAAATGGCCATTTAGAGCTAAAAAAATCAAAGTAGCCATTAATAGATATAGCTGACCTAGAACGGGTACCTGCTGTCCATTTTGAGGATCAATCATAGATGCAAAGCCTAACCCCATTTGCATCGCAATTATTTGCCCTCCTGTAACTACCGAACTAAAAACAAGCTGCAAAGCAAAGCCCATGGATAAGCCGATAAGTATTTGTTGAAATATGATATAAATGGATGCCAAACTAAAAGGATCTATGCTGGGAACAGGAGGAATCATTGGCATTATTGCAATGGTAATTACCAATGAAAGAGCTAAACGAGTTTTCACAGGAACAGTACGTGCACCTATGATTGGAGCAGACATGAATAATGCTCCAATCCTGAAAAAAGGCCACAAAAATGAACCTATCCATGTCGTAATTTCTGCGCCCGTAAGATTCATAATCAACCAATTAGTACAGGTATATTAGTAATAAGTCTTCTCGTATAGTCCAGGACTAAACCAAGCATCCATGGACCACCAATCATTAAGACAGCCAGAGTTACAATAATCTTTGGAATGAAGCTAAGGGTCATTTCATTAATTTGGGTTGCGGCCTGAAACATTGCCACGATCAAACCAACTGACAGAGCAGGTAGCAAGATCACCAGAATCAGTGCCAATACAACTTCCAGGGCACCATTGAAAATGGTCAGCACTAATTCTGGCGTCATAGTTCTACCTTATACTTAATTCACACATAGAAACTTGATGCCAGAGTTCCCATTATCATCGCCCAACCATCAACCAGGACAAACAACATTATTTTGAATGGCAAAGATATAATCATTGGAGATAGCATCATCATACCCATCGACATAAGAACGCTAGCAACAACAAGATCAATAATTAAGAATGGTATAAACAGTAAAAAACCAATCTGGAATGCGGTTTTTAATTCGCTCGTCATAAAGGCAGGCACTAAAACTGACAGCGGAACATCATCAGGAGAATTATATTTATTATCTCCAGAAATATTCGAAAACAACTTTAGATCAGGGTCGCGTGTCTGGTTTAACATGAAGTTACGCAATGGATTCAAAATTGCTTTCATGGCTTTTTTCGGAGGAATCTCCTCATTAAAATATGGTTGTAACCCCTCATTATTTATTTGTTCAAAAACTGGCGCCATGATAAATAAAGTAAGGAACAAGGAAAGACCTACCAGTACTTGGCCAGAGGGCGCCTGCATTAGCCCAATCGCCTGTCGCAAAATCGCAAGTACAATAATGATCCTGGTGAACGAGGTCATCATCATCACGGCTGCGGGCAGGAATGCCAGAGCCGTCATCATAAGTAAAACTCGAATACTTAAAGTATATGTCTGATCACCGCTCCCATCCGTTGTAACAGTAATGGCTTCAAGACCTTGTTCCGCAGAAGCTACTGATGGCAAAATAACAACCATCGCCATAATAAACCACCGAAGCATTTATTATTTACCTCTACACTTTAATGCGTCAGCCAAACGTTCAGAAAACCGCTCTCGAACTTTGACATCATCAACACACACCAGATGCTTCATGCTATGAAGCATCCGCACATTGCCAGGCGCAATACCTACAACAATTTGTTCTTCGCCTATTTGAACTAATGCCAATCGCTCTCTTTGCCCTACTGAAACTTGTTCAATAACTTTTAAATTATTCATGCTACCTGTATGAACAGTGCCTATACGTCGCATTACCCAAACCAGGGAAATGAACACTAGTAACACCAAAAGAAGAGACAATATTACTTGCAAGATATTTCCCATCCCGACAGCATGTTCTGCTGGGGCGATAAAATCATCTCTCGCAAACAAAGGAAATGGAAGAAACCCCATTATCAATATAAAGATACGCAACAAGATCGGTCTCATTTCAGCTTCTTAACACGCTCAGACGGACTAATTACATCGGTTAAACGAATGCCATATTTTTCATTGATGACAACAACTTCGCCATGCGCAATGAGTGTGCCATTAACCAGTACATCCAAAGGCTCTCCAGCCAACCTGTCAAGCTCCACGACAGATCCCTGGTTAAGCTGCAATAAATTTCTTATATTTATTTTGCTACGTCCTATCTCAAGGGAAATAGTCACAGGGATGTCAAGAATCAAGTCAAGATTAATATCATCAGGGATTGGCCCCGATGACTCATCATGTAATGCCGAAAGTTCTGCAGGAGCCACTCCAGTCGTTAAAATATCAACAGATTCCTCTGACTCCACTGACTTCGCCTCGGCATCCGCCTGTTCTGACATTGCATC
>DAOWII010000078.1 GCA_030640985.1 Chromatiales bacterium | reverse complement strand
GGCAAGGGACTCACCGGCCAGCTCGACAATGCCCTGATAGCGTTCCATATTTTCACCCTGATCAATGGTAATCACCAGGTTGCCGTCGCCGAACTGATTCTTTAGATTACCGTCGGGAACTTCACCTTCCCAATGGGCCATGGCACGCAATCGGCCGGGGCTGGTGTATTCCACCACCATCATGGATATGGGGCCATTACCTCGTACTTGCATGGTCATGGCTCCATCAAACTTAATCGTCGCCGCCAACAGTGCACTGGCCGCCATCATTTCGCCCAAAACATTACGCACTGCTTCGGGATAGTCATGTCGTTCCAGCACTGCACGCCAGGTAGCATCCAGATGAACCAGTTCGCCTCGAACATTACAGTTTTCAAACAGGAAACGTTGTAGATTATCGTTGTTCATAATAATGACTAAGTTGAACTACCGTTCGTAGTCAACCACTCGACGTTCCGAGCGGGCAGACAAAACCAGCGGTTTGATTGCTTCATGCAGGGGATGTGTGAGATAGGCGCTTAATGCGTCTTTGTCTCGAAATTCAGAATAGAGCACAATGTGGGACGAATCTTTATCACAGCTAAAATCGATACCCACTTCAATTTTAATCAGCCCATCCAGTTTCCCTTGCAGGTCTTCAAGGCGCTGTTTAATTAAATGAGCACTCTCGTTTTGTGAACGACCTTCAGCCTCTTCCTTGAGGCGCCACATGACGATGTGTTTAATCACTGATAGGCCTTCGGATAGTTCTTTATCTTAGCTATTCAGTTTTTTCTTCAGCAACTCATTAACCTGACCGGGGTTGGCCTTGCCCTGAGTGGCCTTCATTACCTGGCCGACAAAGAAACCAAACAGTTGTTCTTTGCCACCGCGATACTGCTCGGCCTGTTTGGGGTTGTTGTTGATCACGTCATCAATAATTGCTTCGATGGCGCCGCTATCAGTGATCTGCTTCAGACCCTTTTTATCAATAACGGTATCGGCATCACCTTCGCCATTCCACATAGCCTCGAATACTTCCTTGGCAATTTTTCCGGAAATGGTGTTATCGGCGATACGCTTCAACATGCCCGCAAGCATTTCAGCAGTAACAACACTTTCGCTAATTTCCTTGTTGTCCTTATTCAGGGAAGCTGAGAAATCACCCATTACCCAGTTGGCTGCTACCTTGGCATCACCGCCGGAAGCGGTAACTACGGTTTCGTAGAAGTCACCCATTTCACGACTGGCCGTCAGTACACTGGCATCATAAGTCGACAAACTGTACTGTTCAGTAAAACGCTCTTTCTTGGCATCGGGAAGTTCCGGCAGCGTGCTGCGTACCATTTCAATAAAATCATCTTCCAGTTCCACCGGCAACAGATCCGGGTCCGGGAAGTAGCGATAATCATTGGCCTCTTCCTTGGAGCGCATGGCACGAGTTTCACCCTTATCGGAATCATAGAGACGGGTCTCCTGCACCACTTTTCCACCACTCTCGATTACATCGATCTGTCGTTCCACTTCATAATCAATGGCACGTTCAACAAACCGGAAGGAGTTCAGGTTTTTGACCTCGGCACGGGTGCCCAGTTCTTTTTGCCCCATGGGTCGCACTGAAACATTGGCATCGCAACGAAAAGATCCTTCCTGCATATTGCCATCACAAATTTCAAGATAGCGCACCAGGGAGTGAATCTTTTTCATGTAGGCCACGGCCTCTTTGGCTGAACGTAGATCCGGTTCGGAGACGATCTCTAATAAGGGTGTACCCGCACGATTAAGATCGATGCCGGTCATACCGTGAAAATCTTCATGCAGGGATTTACCGGCATCTTCTTCCAGGTGAGCTCGTGTAATACCAATACGCTTGGTACTGCCATCTTCCAGTTCGATATCCAGATGACCGATGCCGACGATAGGTAACTCAAACTGACTGATCTGATAGCCTTTGGGCAAGTCGGGATAAAAATAATTCTTGCGTGCAAACACGGAACGTTTAGTTAGCTCTGCACCAACGGCCAGACCAAATTTGACCGCCATCCGCACAGCCTCTTTATTCAACACCGGTAATACACCGGGCAGACCCAGGTCTACCGCACACGCCTGGGTATTAGGCTCGGCGCCATAGGCGGTCGAAGCACCAGAGAAAATCTTACTCTTAGTGGCCAGTTGTGAGTGAATCTCACAACCGATGACTACTTCCCATTCCATAATTACTAACCTCGGTTCTCAACGCAAAAATAATATTTCAATCACTCTGCATCTTTATATTATTCGTTTAATCAGAAAAATTCTCAGGGGCACGCTGATGCCAGTCGCTGGCCTGCTGGAACTTGTGCGCGACATTAAGCAGGCGTGCTTCTTCAAAGTAATTACCAATGATCTGCAGGCCTACCGGACGCTGACCGACAAAACCTGCAGGGACGGACATCCCCGGCAGACCTGCCAGATTCACCGCAATAGTGTAGATATCTGACAAATACATGGTGACCGGGTCATCGGACTTCTCGCCGAGATTAAACGCCGTGGTCGGTGAGGTCGGTCCCATGATTACATCAACCTGCTCGAATGCTTTTTTAAAGTCATCGGAAATCAGCTGACGTAATTTCTGCGCTTTCAGATAATAGGCATCGTAATAACCGGCAGACAGCGCGTAAGCACCAATCATGATGCGACGCTTCACCTCGGCACCAAAACCTTCTCCACGGGAACGTTTGTACAAATCTTCAAGATCGGCGGGGTTGTCGCAACGGTGGCCGAAACGAACGCCGTCCATACGCGATAGATTGGAGGAACATTCCGCTGGCGCCACCACGTAATAGGTTGGCACGGCCAGGCCAGTATTGGGTAAGCTGATCTCAACAATCTCTGCGCCCTGTTTTTTATATTCCTCGATGGACGCCTCAATCACCTTGGCAACTTCCGAATCCAGTCCTTCACCAAAGTACTCCCTGGGCAGACCAATCTTCAAACCCTTAAGGTCGTCATTCAGTGAGGCCGTGTAATCAGGTACGTCTTTTTCCACACTGGTGGAATCACGCTCATCGAAGCCAGCCATGGCATTTAACATCAGGGCACAGTCTTCCGACGTCCGTTCCATGGGGCCCGCCTGATCCAGACTGGAAGCAAAGGCGATCATGCCGTAACGGGAAACACGGCCATAAGTAGGTTTTATGCCGGTAATACCACACAGGGCAGCGGGCTGACGGATAGAACCGCCGGTATCGGTACCGGTGGCACCGGGAGCCAGACGAGCAGCCACTGCTGCCGCTGAGCCTCCAGACGAACCGCCGGGAACGGCAGTCAGATCCCAGGGATTTTTCACCGGGCCGTAAAAACTGGTTTCATTGGACGAGCCCATGGCGAACTCATCCATATTGGTTTTACCCAGCATCACCGCTCCGGCCTGGTTAAATTTACTCACCACCGTAGCATCATAGGGGGCAATAAATTTATCCAGCATTTTTGAACCGCTGGAAGTTTTCACCCCGTTTGTGCAAAAAATATCTTTTTGTGCGATGGGCACGCCCGTCAAGGCCGAGGCATTTCCGGCGGCGATACGTTTGTCCGCCTCACGAGCCTGTGACAACGCCTCATCTGTAGTGACACTAATGTAACTGTTTACCTGTGGATCCAGTTTCTCGATACGTGCAAGAAAGCTACGGGTCAATTCTTCACTGGAGAAATCGCCATTTTTCAGCCCGGCGGATAATTCGGCAATGGTTTTGTTGTGCATAATTTAATTCAGTTGAAAGTTAGGGTTCAGAAGCACCAGGAAAATACTCTTCAAAGACAAGTCAGCCAAAATAGCTGACTGACTACCCGCTAAATTATTCAATCACCTGAGGCACCAGGTAGAGACTGGCCTCAGTAGCAGGAGCAATCTTCTGAAAGGCCTCCCGTTGATTGGTTTCGCTCACTTCATCGGCACGCAGACGCTGAGTGGCATCCAGGGGGTGGGCCATGGGCTCCACGCCTGAGGTGTCAACAGCATCCATCTGGGCGACCAGATCCAGGATGTTTGACAGGTTGTGAGTGTACCCGGGGATATCCTCTTCACTGATGGCGAGTCGCGCCAAATGTGCGATTTTTTCCACGTCAGATCGATCCAAAGACATATTTTTGCTCCAAAAGTCATTATATCACTGTAAAATGCAGAATTTATCACACTTGGTACCTTGCCCAAAGCCCCCAAGCATTGATAGATTAGACAGGATAACCCTACAACTAATAAAGAGAAACACTAAATGTTTGGATCAGGACACATTAAGGGCATGTTTTCCTACGACATATCCGTCGACTTGGGAACTGCTAACACACTCATCTACGTCAAGGACGAAGGTATTGTTCTGAACGAACCCTCTGTCGTGGCTATTCGTCAGGAAGTGGGCCCCAACAACCCTAAACGTATCGCTGCGGTGGGGACCGAGGCCAAGCGCATGCTGGGTAGAACCCCAGGTAACATCACCGCTATCCGCCCAATGAAGGACGGCGTGATTGCCGACTTCACTATCACAGAAAAAATGCTGCAGCATTTTATCCGCCAGGTACACAAGGATAAGTTCAAACTATTCAAACCCAGTCCACGGGTACTCATTTGTGTCCCCTGTGGCGCGACCCAGGTGGAACGTCGCGCCATTCGCGAATCTGCTGCAGGAGCAGGTGCTCGTGAAGTTTATCTCATTGAAGAACCCATGGCTGCGGCCATTGGTGCGGGCATGCCCATCAGTGAAGCCCATGGTTCCATGGTGCTGGATGTTGGCGGAGGCACCACCGAAATCGCCGTACTGTCATTAAATGGTATCGTCTACGCGGCCTCTGTTCGTATCGGTGGTGACCGTTTTGATGAAGCCATTATCAGTTATGTACGTCGTAACTACGGCAGCCTCATCGGCGAGGCCACCGCTGAGCGCATCAAGCATGAGATCGGCACCGCCTTCCCTTCCGCCGAAGTGTTAGAGATGGAAGTCCGTGGCCGCAGTCTGGCAGAGGGTATTCCCCGCAGCTTTACCCTCAACAGTAATGAAATCCTGGAGGCTCTGCAGGAGCCCCTGTCAGGTATTATTGCCGCAGTCAAAACCGCCCTGGAACAAACACCACCTGAATTGGGTTCGGATATCGCCGAACGTGGCATGGTACTCACCGGTGGTGGTGCCCTGCTGCGAGATCTGGATCGCCTGATTACAGAAGAAACCGGTCTGCCAGTGATTATGGCGGAAGATCCCCTCACCTGTGTTGCCCGTGGCGGTGGCCGTGCGCTGGAACTGTTAGACGAAAGTGGTGGGGATATTTTCTCCCACGAGTAATTTTGTACCCTGTCTACGGTAAATGTACCGTAGACAAACTCTGAACGGAGGTAACTATCAAACAGCTTTTTATTCAAGGACCGTCCATCACAGTCCGGCTGGTGTTACTGCTCATCACCTCCTCTCTGTTGATGACCCTGGATCATCGTCAGCAACACCTGGAAACCATTCGCTCGGGGCTATATCTAATAGTCTACCCCTTGCAGATTCTTGCCGATGCACCGGTTGCCCTTTTTAGCTGGAGCAGTGAAACACTCAGCAGCCGCACCCGACTGCTGAATGAAAACCGACAACTACGGGCACAACAACTTGAGCTACAGGGGCAACTACAAAAATTTTCCAGTCTGGAAAATGAAAACACCCGACTACGCGAATTGCTTCAGTCCTCAAAAAAAGTCGGGGAGAAAATGCTTATTGGCGAATTACTGGCAGTGGATCTGGACCCCTTCAAACGTCAGATTTTCATCAATAAAGGTAGTCGTGAGGGCGTCTTTAACGGACAGGCCCTGCTGGATGCCCATGGCGTTATGGGACAGATCAACCATGTTTCCGCTGTCTCCAGTACCGCCATACTCATTACCGATCCCGCTCATGTCATCCCTGTGCAGGTGAATCGTAATGGCCTGCGTGCCATCGCGCGCGGAACGGGCGAAACCCATCGCCTGGAAATCCCCCATCTACCGAATAGTGCTGATATCGAAGTGGGCGATCTGCTTATCACTTCCGGGCTGGGTCAACGTTTTCCTGCCAGCTACCCTGTTGCCACGGTGACACATATTGAGCGGGATCCCGGTCAGGCCTATGCCCAAATCATCGCTGAACCCTCTGCTCAGCTGGAACGCAGTCGTGAAGTGTTACTCGTCCAGCACACCCTGCAGGAAATAAAACCATGAGAGTGGGACATCACCACGGAGGCTGGACTATCAGCCTGAGTTTTGTCATCGCGCTCATACTCACCATGATGCCCTTGCCCGAAATGGCCGAACCATTTCGGCCCGCCTGGATGATCCTGGTACTCATCTACTGGTGCCTGGCCGTACCCGAGCGCGTGGGCGTTGGCATCGGCTGGCTCATGGGTCTGCTACTGGATGTGGTGAATGGAGCCCTGCTGGGACAATATGCCATAGCCCTGGCAGTCATTGCCTATCTGACCCTGCACCTGCACAAACGCATACGTAACTTCCCGCTAGGGCAACAGGCACTATTCATCATGTTCATGGTATTGATTGGTCAGGGCCTGGTGCTGTGGATCAAAGGCATCATTGGCCAGTCACCCAATAACTGGCTGTACTGGGCACCGGCTATTACCAGTGGTTTGCTGTGGCCATGGGTATTCCTGATCCTGCGTGATCTGCGCCGCCGCTTCCGGGTGAGCTAATATGGCTCAGGGTGTTACCCTTAAAAATCCCATATGGGAAAGCCACCTGTTTCGTGGACGAACGATTATCGCAGCGGCAGCGGCCATTCTTATGATATTAATTATCATTGCCCGCCTGTTTTACCTGCAAGTCATCAGTCACAGTCATTACACTACACTGTCCGATAACAACCGGGTCGATACCTTACCCATTGTCCCTACCCGGGGACTTATTTATGACCGCAATGGCATCATCCTGGCAGAGAACCTGCCCCGCTACAGTCTGGATCTGGTACCCGAGCGTGTGGAAGATATGGAGATCACCCTTAAATCAATCCGCGAACTTATTGAGATCAGTGACTCGGAACTAAAACGTTTTCGCAAATACCTGAAGCACAAACGTCGTTTTGAAGCCATTCCATTACGCTTCCAGCTCAGTGATGAAGAGGTGGCAAAAATCGCCGTTAATTTGCATCAACTGGCCGGCGTAGAAATCAATTCACGCCTCTCTCGACATTATCCCCTCGGTACACTGATGGCCCATAGCGTAGGATATATCGGCCGTATGGATGTCAATGACTTGCAAAAAGTTGACAGCTCAAATTACAGTGCCACTACCCATGTGGGTAAAACGGGGGTGGAAAGATCCTATGAAAAAATACTTCATGGACAGGTCGGTCATCAACGAGTAGAAACCAATGCACGAGGACGTATTCTGCGCGTCCTTGAACGCACAGCACCGGTGCCAGGTAATAACTTAACCCTTAATATTGATGCACGATTGCAAAAAACAGCAGAGAAAGCCTTTGCCAGTGAAAGGGGGGCGCTGGTCGCCATAGAGCCAGAAACAGGAGCCGTCCTTTCCTTGATAAGCACCCCCAGTTATGACCCGAATTTATTTGTAAACGGTATTGATACCCAAACCTACCAGGCCATCAGCCAGTCACCGGATCAACCCTTATTTAATCGAGCCTTGCAAGGGCAATACCCCCCCGGCTCCACCACTAAACCCTTTGTTGGACTCATGGGTCTTGAATCAAAAATAATAACGCCGAAGCACAAGGTCGACTGTCATGGCTCTTACATGCTGAAAAATGACGACCGTCGCTATCGTGACTGGAAAAAAGAGGGGCATGGTTCAACCAATTTATATCAAGCCATCAAACATTCCTGTGACGTCTATTTCTATGACTTGTCACTAAACCTGGGCATCGACCGTATTTCAGCCATCATGAAGGCCTTTGGCTTTGGCAACAAAACCGGCATCGACATCGGCGGTGAAGCCAACGGCCTGATACCCTC
>DAOWII010000125.1 GCA_030640985.1 Chromatiales bacterium | reverse complement strand
GCTAGATCTCATGAGATCCTATTTTAATGGCCATAACAGTTACTATACGGACCCCTCCGGTCCGTATAGTTAAAATAATGATTTTCTGACATTCTTCAATATCTCATTGATTAATCTACAGATTATAGAATCTCTGTCTCGTTATCAAATTGAGCAAATCGGGACCCGGCATCAGCAGAGGGAATGACCGCTTTGGGTCGACTTCTGCCTTCGGCCAAGAGCAGACTTGTATTTTTACTCTGCCCCCAAACATCATATAATTTAATTCGACAGACTTAACAACTACTCACATTTAATTCATCCGATCCTGTGTATTTCTACTATGCCTAATGCTATGTATCAATAGAGCGATGCTGGCTCCGATAACTGCATATGCCATATCTTTTTGCGTATCCCATTCATCTCCCTGAGTAATAAGTAGCAGACAATCCGGTTCGTTGCAGAAGATCACCATACCTATCCATTCCAACACTTCGTACCAGGCACCTATGCTGCTGATGAACAAGAAGGCAATTAGGTAACTTAATTTCCTGGAACATCCTTGATGATAAAATATCTCATAAAACGTCATAAAGACCAGCAGACCGAAGAGGAAATGGACAACCTGATCATAATAATTTCGCTCCCAGCCAAACATGTCTGAGAACCAGGTGAAATAGGCCATCGATTCATATGTTAAGTGTGCGCCGCAAAGGTGCAAAATAACAAAAAAAGTCAGGCAGAAGAATGTCCAATTAGTGAAATTGTATTTTTTATCGAGCCAAAGAACGACAGGAAATACTGTGATAACCACAAAATTTTCTAACATCCAGATACCGCGATGAACAGGGTTAACAGCCAGCACAACCCACAACAGTACAAAAATTATCACCAGGCTTCTTTTAAACATTGTTTATACCGCTAATTGTTTCTATTTAGAATATCCAGAAAATAATGAACTCAGTCAATTATAAATACATTCGAACCTGTGAGTACCCTTCACATGTCCCTTCCTTCTTGAACACTAATCTTTCTCCATCTCAGCCGCATATTTCCCCTGTCGGGCCAGGCTATTGAGCCGAGCCCGTTTCAACAAGGCTTGTTGGGCAGCAGGTACATTCTCCACCTTACCACTCCAGACATGTAGCGCGTGCTGCTGCAGGGCCCGGCCATAGGAGATGCTCAACTGCCAGGGGGCGTTGCCGTGCAGTTGATTAATGGCATTGAGATTGGCTGTGGCTTCTTCCGGTTCCTGACCACCGGAGAGAAAATTAATGCTGGGTACCGCCGCAGGCACGGTACGGCGTAAAACCCTCAGCGTCGCTTCAGCGACTTCTTCAGGGTCTGCGCGACGGCAATCCTTGCCGGGCAACACCATATTGGGTTTGAGTAGCATCAGTTCCAGGCATACACCATGCCGATGCAGGGCATGGAACACAGCGTGCAGTACACGTTCGGTGACATCGGCATGACGATCAATGTCATGGCTGCCATCCATCAGTACCTCAGGCTCCACTATGGGTACGATACCCTGCGACTGACATACCGCGGCATAGCGGGCCAACACCTCAGCGTTGGTGTCAATGCCGTGGCGGCTGGGCGTATGTGTTTCAATGCCGTAGACCTCACGCCACTTGGCAAAACGGGCGCCCTGCACCTGATAGGTTTGCAGACGTTCCGCCAAGCCATCCAGGCCCTGGGTGATGAGATCACCCGGCGACAACGCCAGGGGAATTTTGCCCTTGTCTACTTTAATGCCAGGTACGATATTCTGCACCCAGGCGGCCTCGGGAATAGGCACATCCTCACCGGTCATTTGCTCCAGAGTCTCCTCAAACAGGATGATGCCGCTGATGTACTCCCCTAGCCCCGGTGTGGTGACCAACAGGCTGCGCCAGGCGCGCCGGCTCGCTTCACTGGACTCCACCCCAATGGGCTGGAAGCGCTTGGCCATGGTCGGGTGGCTTTCGTCAGCTGCCAAAATGCCCCGTTGCGCATCCACCATATCGGCAATCGTCTGTTGCAATGTAGTCTGGTTACTCATGACAGCCTCCTTTCTTTCAATTAGATATCAGTGGTGTAGTGCCTTTTCTATTTCACTTTGCACCCTGACGAATCCACTCACGGATTAGCTCAATTTCCTTATCACTCGTACAGAAAAGGGGTCAGACACCTTTGATTTGCCACTCTCGGTGAGACTACCGTGTAGGGATATCATACGTCCTTTTCAGTCCCTAAATTTATCTTTATGGGAATCCTATCGCAGAATACGGGGGGTTTGGTTGGACGGGGCCTGGGTTCTACCCCGTAGGTGCAGCCAAGCATCGCAGTTATTTTGAGATGAAGCGAGGAATGGCACATGGAAGTGCCGATTATGGAGCTAAGGATGCAGCGTTGTACCCAAGGGCACTTCCTTGGTCAGCTTACCCAGCTTCCCTCAGGGCGCCTTAGATGAGTAAGAGAAAGTAACTCGATCGCTCACGTCATCGCGCCTCCCGCGACACTAATATATCCATGTGTGTCGCCCATCAGAGGCGAAACAAAAACTTAAATGAAATGGTGGAGCTGATTTATCGCGGAGAGTATGAGTCGTCGTTAAGACCTTATCGAGGCGGGGACGCCCCTACACAAGAGCAAATCCCTCAAAGAAACAAACCAAGCTCTTTCATTCGTTTTTGTACCAGATTGGTACATATCTTGAGGGCGACCTGATCATCCGATCCAGTTCTTATGACATTTAGTCGTTCTACGAGTTTTTGTAGTTCGGTCAAGTCGTTGATCCGTTGTGCTATAAGATCTTCTAGCCCAACCAGTCTCTTGTTTTGACTTTCATTCATCTGTTTTATTTTTTGCGTTCCTTGCCCTAACCATGTGACTTATCTTGGCAAAATACAGGCAACAATAACATGGCTCACAACTTCGATGATGTAAGATTTATCTGAAGAACTCGTAAAGGATATCCCACAAGGTAAATTGGAGAGCAGGAATTAAAAGTAGCGGGATTTATGCTTTAGTACTTTCTGTAGCCACTCCCTTCCCATCAATCACCGACTCATCACCATCATGGGATAACTGTTCAGCCGAATTATTTTCAGCCTTCTCCCCCTCCCCCATGGAAGAACGAAACCCCTTCAATGCCGATCCCAGATCAGCGCCCACATTACGCAGCTTTTTGGTGCCGAATAACAACAATACAATCACAGCTAAAATCAACAACTGCCAAACACTAATGCCACCCATCATAATCGTCTCCTATTTACAATTTACCGCGCTGGCTACGCACCACCACAATGCCCAGCAGCAAGAACAGAATCATCATGCCTGCGGGTATGCCATAGACCTTGGCCAGGTCGGCCTCTTCCGGCAACAACAACCAATACCAGCTAGTGAGCGTGTGCCTGGAACCTATCTCACCATTATTTCCATCCCAGTTGGCGAACGAGACGGGAATAAATTGTCCCTCCACAAAGTTCAGGTCACCACTGTCACCACCTTCGCGAGGCCGAGTCATTAATACTTTCCATTGACCATGTTCCCAACTGGCGGTGGTTGCCAGTGAATCATCACCTTCGCGGAAGGACAGTTTGGCATCGGGGCCAGTGGCATCGATGAGTGCATTGCGTTGTTCCATCGCTGGCTCGACACTACCTGCATTCCAGTACCACATGGTAGTGGGATGCGAGCCATCTCCATGACGGTAAAGAGGCTTGACCACCACCGGCGTTACCTCAAAGGATTCATCTTTGGGGAACTGCACTGCCAGGGCGTCGGAATGGAACTCAAGCTCGCCGTCGTGGATCTCCTCGGAGGTCTGCTCACCGGGCCGACTATTGGTACGGTCATTTACCTCCATCAGGAAGGCGATGTCGTCCTGGTTATAAAGCACCCGCACCGTGACCGCATCATTGAGTGGCGTGAACAAACGTTCCTCTTTGATAACGTTGGGCACCATGTGCAGGGTCACTGCCGGTGCACTGGCCCAGGCTTCATCATTGATATCGTTCGGCAGCGCGCCCTCCACTTTCATTGCCTCAACAATGGGCTTGTCGCTGGGCGCTACGGTTTTGTTACGCAGGGTGTAGACGTAATTGGAAATATGCCAGCGGTCTTCCTCGCTCACCGGATCCTTGTTGCCCTCTTCGGTGGCGCGATGGGCCGGCATCGGCGTGCCCGGCAAGCCGGTGGAGAGACGCTGGTAGATTTCGTTGACGGTGGCATCACGGGAAGCGTCATCATCACCCGCCACATTACTCCAGCGCCAGGTCCAGGGTTTGGTCAGATCACGAGGCCAGAGACGAAAGCCCCAGTCATCTTCCAGGCGCTTGCCCGAGGTGATGTTACCGCGGCCCTCTTTGCCATGACACTTGCCACACACTTTCTCGAACCGGGGTTTACCCTTGGCGGCGGATTCCTCACTAAAGGCGATTCGGCCCGTCAGTGGTTCATCCTCGGTGAAGCTGAGGTAATCGGTTTTCAGATAAAGACCATCATCATCGAAGTCTTCGTCTTCGGCCTCTTCCGGCGCCCAGGCAGCGGAGGTGTCAAAACCTTTAATTATCGGAATCAAACTGCGGATCTGTTCGTCGGACAACAGCTTTGCCCAACCTGGCATACCGGTACCGGGGAACAGACCAAACTTGATGGTTTTGAACAGGTCATCATCCTTGGGCAACACCGTGCCCGGCGTAGTCTTATATTTGAACAGGCCCAGGCTGAAGTCACGGGGCCGGGGATAGAGATGATCCGCTGCGGCGCCGTCACCCATGCCTTCATCACCATGACAGACCGTGCAGCGCTGCATATATAATTCCTTACCCATCTGGGTGGCGCGCTCGGCATTGATCTCATCCTTCAAACCGCTCACGGTTCTGGATATTTCCTGATCCCACATACGTGGTACCTGACCGACATAGTCATAAAGGAAAGTGATGACCTTCCACACCTCGTCCTCTTCGAGTATTTCATGCCACACCGGCATGGCTGAGTTCCATGGGGTCCCTTCCTTGGGCAAACCGGGGCCACCGGTTGTAATACGCCAGAACAGGAAGGCCTCCTGCAACTGGGCAATGGTGCCTACATCCTGGAAATTAATGGGTAGCGGGCTAAAGCCGTGGGCAAAATGCCCCTCGCCATCCAGTAGATCGCCATGACAGTAGAAACAGTTTTTGTAATAGACCTCCCGGCCTTCTTCTATATAAGAGTTGTAGAGTTCCTTACCTGCGGCCCGATCATTTTTAAGTGTTTCCAGCACTTCCAGGCGCAGGGGATTTTCCAGACTGGAGAGGTCATATTTCTTGTCATACACTCTCAGGGAGGAAGGAGGTGCCGGATGCACCTGACGCAATTCCACCGGAGTATCCACGGAAGGCTTGACCATGCCATAGGTGGTGTAACCCACAATCAGCGGGATGATAATCAAAAAAGCCTTACGCAGTATCCCCTTATCGTCATCCCGAAGTACGGACAGTATCGGTGACTTGAATTCCGTCCAGCGTGCCTCGTCATAGGAGTAATAAAGCAGCACGCTCAGTATGGTGATAATCATGTACTGCACCAGCAATGCCTGGGGCAGCAGCGGCGGGAAGGCGTTATCAAAAATCAGGTAGGAAACGATAATAACCAGTACCGCTCTCCAGAACGCAGGGATCTTATTGCCCATCATTGGAACATTCCTCTTGCTGCTCTTGCTACAAACGGGACGTCTCTTTTTTCATGGATACTCATCGCCATTAACCCTTTTGTTCAGCCAGGAAGTGGATAATCATTTCCAGCTCCTTAACCATCATTTGATCGGCAAAGTTCGCAGGCATCATGCCGCCACTGAAACCATCGGCAATCACCGCGTTAGGATCAATAATGCTCTGACGGATTTCTTCGGCAGTTAGTTTTCTACCCACAATTTTCAATGAAGGCCCGAGGGTGGCTTCACTCTCCAGTACGGAATGGCAGGCGGTGCAGCCGAATTTTCCTAAAGCCTCTTCAGCGGATGTCGCTGCAGCAGGTGCCTCAGGCTCGGCCTCGGCCACGGGGGCATCTGTTGGTAGTGGCACGGTGACATCGTTACCATCCTTGGCCTGCATGAAGGCGATGATTGCGCCAATCTCCACCTCGGAAAGCTGGATGGGAGCCTTGTGAACAGCAGGCATAGGGGACACAGTGTCATTGCTGCCCTTCTTGCCAAAACCGGCCACCACATAGATACCCGGGTTCACCATGGACTCATGTAAATAACTTTCTGCGTCGGTTGCTTTACCCTTGTAGCGGGAATCCGCCAGACGCTCCTCGGCAGCCCCCACCATATTCTGCGCCAGGATATCCGGGGCACGACCCATGGCGTTATGACACAAGGTACAGGTGCCTTTGCCGTTGAAGAGGGTCTCACCCAGGGCAATAAAGGAATCCATGGTAAGCGCACCCAGTTCGACCTCTTCTTCTACCGATGCCTCACCCTCAATCTGGGGCAACAGATTGGCCACCAGCGTGAAGACCAGGACCATCAGCAGGCTGAAACCCAGACTCAAAGCCAGGATTTTGCCCGACGATGGTGCGCTGTTTTCCGCCGACATGTTTTCAGGAGCACTCATGCCACACCTCCTTCACCTGCAGTAACCGCGGCCGCTGGTGGCGCCTGTTTCTGGCCACTCAGGTTGGCTATCCAGAAGATGAACAACACGAATACCAGGAACAACACCGTCACCATGGTCATCATGTTTCCGGCATAACCGATGGCCGGAATGAAGTTATCCGGCGAGGTGTCTTTCATAATCGTATAGATATGCCAATCGGTACGCACCGAGGAACGCACATAGCCCATTAATGCCATCAGCCAGGTGAAGGCCACCGGCAGGGCAAACAGTGCGTATTGAGACCGGTTACTCACATTACCCCAGTTGACCGGCAGCAGTTTTGCATTCTTGTACATCAAGGCATCTATTACTACGCCAGCAATGATCACCGTCAGGGTTGAACCCACCTGCATCACACTGGAACCCACCTTGTACACGGTGTTGGTGAAGTAACCGTAATAAACACCGGCAAAGATAATATTGAATATGGCAACGGCATAGATGGCCACCATAAGGGCGTTACCCATGTCCGCCCAGGGTACAGTGGCGATTTTATTGGAACGACCGTAAAGCTGAAATGAGAGGAAGGTGAATACCAGCATCAAATTCACTGCAATATTCTTGGCCGGCATAATGCCCAGCGGTCCCAACAGGTGATGATGACTACCACCTAGCGCAGCCACCTCGGAAGCGGTCAGAATCAGGGTATGTGGGGTTACCCAGATCAGGAAGCCCACCACCAGCACAAAGGCAATATATTTTATGTATCCGTCGTAGCGCCTGGAGCCTTCACAGCGGGACATGCCCGACCACAGGTAATAATTAGCCGCCAGCAAAATGGTGCCAATTAACACTGCCTGTACGATGAACAACCAGGCCAGAATACCGCCCATGGCGGTGATCCCCATCTGCTGAGAATATGCGTAGATTTCGGCCATCAGCCAGTAGCCGGCAAAGGGCAATGGCAGGAAAGCGAGAATGGCGATAAAGTTGGAGGTATAACCCATCCAGTCGTAATGTGCGCGCAGCTCCTGAGTTCTGGCCGTCATCATTTTGAAAGCGGCATAGGCACCCACCACTGCACCACCGAAGGCGATGTTGGCGATAAAACGATGCAGGTTGATCGGGTTCCACAGCGGGCCCTTCATGACCTCCCAGATATTGCCCACTACAGCACCCACTTCGTTAACGCCGGACGGCGCCATCATGAAGGTAGCCCAGGAGTTGGCGACTACCATCAGGGTCGCACCCACACCATTGAGCATCAGCCCGAGGCTCAGGTGTACCCATTTTGAATTGCCATAGCGCAGGGCATCCCAGCCGTAGTAGTAAATGTAGAGAAACAGACTTTCCATAAAAAATAGACTGGCGTAGACCATCATCTGCGCGCCGAACACTTCCATTATGTAGGCCATGAAATCGGGATAAAGCAGGAATAGCGCCAGCGCCAGAGTGCCGCCAAATAACGCCGTAATGGAATAAGCCGTCATGCTGATCTTCATGAACTCATGGGCCATGTCGTCATAACGAGGATCACCAGTCTTTACGCCGATCAGCTCAATCACGATGACAAAGATGGGGACTGCCAACACCAGAGCACCAAAGAACAGATGCATCTGCGCCAGCACCCAGACGATAGATCGGCTGCTAATACCGATACCTGGGTAATCTTCTGTGGTGGGTTTGGGCGCGGCCTTTAATTCTGCTTTTGATTCAGTGAGCGCTTCATCGACGAGCGCTTCAGAAGCATAGACATCACCTACAAAGCCAAATGGATCAACCTCGCCAGTAATACCCAGACTCATTACCGAGACCAGTAACAAGCCTGGAATAAACCAACGTAATTTCCTAGAACACGCCTTCATTAAGCCGCTCCTCTATAAGACCGCAACAGACCCACCTTTACTGGGCAGGCGTCAGATTCAAATTAAGCGGCAGTCCCTGCACACTCATGATGAAATGATCCAGGCCGTAGTAATAAAGCAGCACTACCGCAAATGCGATGATCCAGATCTTCAGATTTTTCTTATCCGTCGTCATAGTCTTACCTGATATGTATATTTTTTTGGAAAAACACCTATGGAGCCATTACGTGAGCGAATTAACCCCATTGAATGGGATAAATCAATGATGTAGCACCACACCGCCTGAATAAATCAGCAACCACCAGAAAAACACCAGTATGCTGACCAATACTCCGTAAAACAGCCATTGCCCCCAACGGGATGCCGGCTTGCTCTTCTCACCTGATGAATTCATATTCATTAACTCCTAAAAAATGAACCGCTGTCGCTATCTTTATTAATGACTTCAGCCTTTGTGGCTAATTAGCCCTCTTTACCTGACAGCACTCTTTAATTAACAGCACTTCTGCAACAACCTTGCCAATTTTTTTAATCCCAAAAATCTTTATTAACACCATGATTTTTCAGTAATTAATTTTTGTTGCTATGACTTTCATAAAAAATACAGATGAATAAAATGAAAGCTATGTTCAAATTTTTCACCCACATTCAGAATGAAACAGTGCATCCAGAATGTGCGCCACATAGATAAAATGGGAGTGTTAATTTGCCGCAGTGTGTTGGAATTAAGAGCTCCAGAGCAGCATTTCACTCTAGAACGATAGCTGAGCGCGATACGAGTACCCGTCATCCACCCTGGATCTTTAGAAAACCTTCTATCCGATGTAGACAAATTGAACAATATGTTCAATTATTAACAGTGATAGTGGGAGAAACATTGAACAAACAGGCCAATCACTATACCCATATAAACCATAGGTTTTAGTGCTATGTGTTTGAATTTATTGAACTAATATCCTTAGTTATTGATGACGGCATTTTGGCATAGCTTCTGCATACTCCTCTCCTGCATAAATAGAAGAGTCCCAAACCGGTAACCAACAACGTACACATATATGGCTGAAAAAAAAGAGATCATTGAAGCACTACGAGGACTACTCACCAAAGGCGATGATGCCGATCGTTCCTATGCCTGTCGGGCATTGGGAGTGATGGGCAGTAGTGATGTGACACCTGACCTGGTGGCGAGATTACAGGACGAAGATATTGATGTCTGCATCGACGCCGTTGATGCGTTGGGAAAACTGGGTGACAAAACCTGCGTCGAACCACTACTTGAATCACTGCGCAACGATCCCAATAGCGATATCAAGACCTCCATCGTGGAAGCCTTGGGCAGGCTTGGTGGAGAAGATGTCATACCGTTTCTGCTCCAAATCGTGAAAAGTGAACCGGAAGGTATCGTTTGGGAAGATGATGATAGCTGGAACCCCTGGTGGGATATGCAGCTCAAGGCCGTTGAAGCACTGAGAGACCTGGGTGAACAGCAGGCAGTCCCTATTCTCAAAGACATCCTTGATAATGAGGATGAGTATCAGGATATCGATAACGAAATTATGAAAGCCATGGCAGTCATTGGCGGCCCTGGTGAAGCAGAGCTTATACAGCGTCTTTCAGAGGGCTCAAACCGTGCCCGTCGCCGCTCTGTCCTGGCCCTGGCAGTAGCCAGCTCTACTGCGAGTAGCCGTGCCCTGGGCCGTGCACTTCAGGATGTGGATGATGAAGTGCGTGCCGCCGCCATCCAGTCCCTCGCTAACCGAGGCTGTCACCAATATCTTCGCGCCATTCTGCTGTTGCTCAAAGATCCCGTCAGCACTGTACGCGAAGCCGCTATTATCGCCATTCCGAAACTAAGCACGGGCACTGATGAAGACTTTGACCTTGAGAGTCTGCTCCCCTTGCTTGATGATCAAGACTCCGGCATCCGATCAGCCGTACTCAATGTACTGGAAGGCCTGCTGCCTGATGAACGCGTTGAGGAAATACAGGAACAGGTACGACTGCGACTGGAGGATCATGCACCTGAGGTTGTAAGTGCTGCCTGCCGACTGGCAGGGCGCATGCACGATGTCGATACACAAGAACGTTTATTGGCAATTCTGGCTGACACCGAAAAAGATAAAATAGTACGTCGCGAAGCAGCGCTAGCCCTTGGCAACCGAGCCGAAATTTATCCGGCTGTCCTTGATGGACTCACCGGGGTATTAAATGACAAGGAACAGGCACTGCAGTCGGCATCACTCCACGCCCTGCTGGAACTGGATAATCACGGCCACTGGAAAGAAACTGATCAGCAAGTAGAAGATTCTGAACAGCAAACTGTTCCACCACTGGAATTGATCATTACCGCCCTGCGTGGAGAGCGGTTTACAACCGAAGAAACTGCATCTGGAGAGACTGAGTCCGAAGACTCTTCAGCGGAAAAAGAAGGCGCTACGGATGATGTGATCGCTAAAGAGTCTACGAACACAGATGAGACAGAAGAAGAGCTCCAGAAAGTTCCTCAACCAGTCATCTCGACCCTGGATGCCATCCTCATGGAAAACGAGGAGCAGATTAAACAGGCACAACAGGATGACTTTATGGCCGACCCCCTCCAGGATCCTCAACTGGATGAGGAGGAAACTGAAAACGTCCAGGAGTTTATGGACATACTCAAAAGAAACCAGGTGCTGGCAAAAGACCGTGCAAACCAGAGGGCTCCGGGGCCTGGAGTGGGTGTCCGTAGTCTGAGTGCCCGCATACTGGGTAACAGCGCCAAACCTGAGGCCGTAACTGCGCTACTGGAAGCACTGAACGACGAAAATCCCACTGTTCAGAATAACGCAGTGGATGCCCTGACCCGAATCGCCCGGAATCACCCCGAGACCCCCGGTCTGACCGATGCGATTGAACCTTTGACCACACTGATTCACGTTGGTGATATCAATCAACGTGTCGCCTGTGCCTGTGCCCTCGGCGCGATAGCTCACCCAGCATCGGTACCCCATCTACTCAACAGCCTGAAAGATGATTACCTGCTACTTCGTACCGTTTCGATTAAGGCGCTGGGAGATATACTTCTCAAACATCCGGAAGTCAATATCGATGGAGACAAAGACAAGCCATCGACCAAAGACGTCATCCGCAAACTGAAAGGCTGCCTTAAAGATAAAGACCCCAGTGTTTGCAAAGCTGCAGCCAGAGCACTGTCGAATGTCAGCAGACATGATACCTCTGATGAATTACGCATTGAGTTGGTGAAACAGTTTGTACAAACCGGGTTTGCCAACAGTGGCAGCCTGGCCAGGGATATGGGTCACACCCTGCGGGAACTGGATCTTGCGCTTGCGGGGAATGCCCTGTTGCAGGAACTGGATAACTTACCCGACAGCATGCAACGACGCTATGCCATTGAAATGCTGGAAGAGCTGTACCGGCCAGCAGATGCAGCATAAGTACCATTTTTAAAAAACTATTAAATAAATCTAGTGAGGAGTTAATCCAATGAAAAAACTAGCTACAGCAGCCTCTATATTGTTCGCGGCATCCATTCCGTTTAGCGCCATAGCCGCCTACACGGTAACCGCTGTGTCCAATGGTGGAAGTGTTTCCGGCAAGGTGACTTTTAGCGGAAAAGATCCTGCACCAGTGCCTTATACGGTTAGCAAGGATACCGACACCTGCGGTACCGACAACCGTAAAATTGATTTTGTAAAAGTCAACAAAGGCGCGCTTCAAGAAGTCGTGGTATATCTGGACAAGGTCAAGGAAGGCAAGGACTGGTCAAAAGAGGTCGCCAATATTGTACTTGATCAGAAAGGCTGTGAGTTCACTCCTTATATCAACATCATGCGTAATAATGACAAGCTGAAGGTCACGAATTCCGATCCGGTGATGCACAACATTCATACCTACGAGATCATCGGCAAGGCCAAGAAAACCGGGTTCAATGTCAGCCAGCCACCAGAGCTCAAGGAAATCAACAAGACGGTCAAACTGAGACGTGGCGCCGGCTTGAAACTGGAATGTGACGCCCATGACTTCATGCATGGTTTCATGTTTGTTGCCAAGAGCCCCTATTACGCCAAAGTTGGCGCCGATGGAAGCTTCAGCATTGCTGATATTCCTGCTGGTGATTACACCATTAAAACCTGGCACGGCACCCTGGGGCAGAAAAAAGGTAAGGTAAGTGTAAGTGCTGGTGGCAAAGCCACTGTTAACTTCAAGTATTAAAGGGAATTCAGATGACTTCCCCAAAGGCAAGTCATAATGTTGATGCGGCGGAGGGCAAACCCCTTCGCCGTAGTCGTATTTTTGATTACCTGGTTCTCACTGGTTTCAGCATTAATATGATCGTTGTTGCGATTATTTTTTATTACTGGTTCAGTACTTAAAAACACATCTGCAAATTATTTTGATTGGACACAGACGACTCACTGGAAACCAAAAGTTCCACAGCCAGGTTTAGTCATCAGTCTACGTTACCGTTTAATAAATACTGCAACATCTGTTTGCGATCTGGAGGATTAAAAACATGACAGCACAAACCCAGATGACTGAAGAAAATACCCCGGCCCCTCTGCCTGCGTATCACTCCATTTTGCTAGCAGTTGATTCATCAGATCATTCCAACCGCGCAATCACTGAAACCATTAAACTGGCCGAAATATGGAATGCAAAAGTTATCGGTGCGCATGTCTATGCCGCCAAGCTGCATGATATACGTTTCCGTCAAATGGAAGGCGGCCTGCCCGAGCAGTTTCAGGAAGAACAGGAACTGGAAAGGCAGCGGGATGTTCACGATGACCTGATCACCCGCGGCCTGTCCATTATCACTGATTCATATCTGGACCAGGCTGAAGCCAATAGTGAAAAAGCCGGCATCGAATTCACTCGTCGCGCACTTGAAGGAAAGAATTATCGCGCACTGACGGATGAAACCAATAGCGGTAATTACGACCTGCTTGTGATGGGTTCTCTGGGACTGGGCGCCATCAAAGGTAGTCGTCTGGGTACTGTCTGTTCCCGGGTAGCACGCCGCTCCGACATTGACACTCTGGTGATCAAACAACCCAAGAAAGATATTACCGAAGGCCCCATTGTAGTCGCCGTAGACGGTTCCAGCAGAGGTTATGGTGGCCTGCTAACCGGCCTGGCTTTAGCGCAGGAATGGAACGCTCCCCTGCACGTTATTTCTGCCTTTGATCCCTATT
>DAOWII010000178.1 GCA_030640985.1 Chromatiales bacterium | reverse complement strand
GCCAGTGAACGGCAGGCATCGACTAGTTCCCGCTCACCCTGCAGCACGTGAATCATCATCGCTGTCTGACCATCTTTAAAGGTGGTGAAGTCCTGAGCACGGGCAACGGGGATGGTGGTATTGCGTGGGATCACCTTTTCCACCAAGCCACCCATGGTTTCCAGCCCCAAGGACAGGGGAATAACATCCAGCAGCAACATCTCATCACCACCGCGATTACCCACCAGTTGCTCCGCTTGCAGGGCTGCGCCGATGGCTACCACTTTATCCGGATCGATATCTAGCAGGGCATCTCGCTCAAAAAACTCATTTACCCTTTCGCGTACCAGTGGCACGCGGGTAGAACCCCCCACCAGCACAACCGAGCGAATTTCTTCCACTGCGACACCTGCATCACGCAAGGCCTGACGACAGGGTGCAAGTGATTTACGCACCAAAGGTTCAAGCAGTTGATTCAATTCGGGGCGGCTCAGTTCACCTTCCCATAAAAGCGTATTTCCATGACAAAGTCGAATGGTGGTGGATTCAGATTCGGTCAAGGCCTCCTTGGCCTCACGGGCCAGCTGCATCAATCTGCGTAACTGCACATGATCCGCATCATCGGCGATCCCCGCTTGTTCCATAATCCAGCGAGCAACCATTCGATCCATGTCATCACCGCCCAGCGCCGAATCACCGGCAGTGGACAATACTTCAAACACACCCTTATTCAGACGCAAGATGGAAATATCGAAGGTACCACCGCCCAGATCATAGACCGCAACAATACCCTCATCACCAGAATCCAGACCGTAGGCCAATGCAGCAGCAGTGGGTTCATTGATCAGACGCAATACGTTAATACCCGCCAATTGAGCCGCATCCTTGGTGGCCTGGCGCTGGGCATCATCAAAGTATGCTGGCACGGTAATCACCGCACCGGTCAGGTCACCACCCAGGGCTTTTTCAGCCCGCTGTTTCAATACTTTCAACAACTCTGCTGAAACTTCTATTGAACTTACCTCACCCGCAACGGTTTGTAGCCGCGGTACCGATGAATCAGTATCAGCAAAGGCGTAAGGCAAGCGGGTGCCCAAGTGTTTAATGTCTTCCACCCCTCGGCCCATTAGACGTTTAACCGAAGCGATGGTATTCAACGGGTCGTCAATGGCGGCCTCGAGTGCCTCTTTCCCAACCACGCAAGGGCCGTCAGACTGATAACGAACCACGGATGGCAACAAATGAACGCCATGTTCATCTGCCAGGGTTTCTGCCTGCCCGCTTCGTACTGCAGCGACCAGTGAATTTGAAGTACCAAGATCAATACCGATGGCGAGCCGCTGTTCATGGGGATTCGCAGATTGTCCGGGTTCGCTGATTTGTAATAAGGCCATAATGACTAGCTTTAATTGTGTGTTTGGTCAGATTTCATTACGGCTATTGTAACCGGAATCAGATCTCATGAAGTAGATTGGCTTCCATCTCTTCTGTTTCGGTAAGCAGACGCAGTATAAATTGCATCTTGCGCACCACTTCCGTTGCGGTCTGTAGTGACGCGTCAGAAATATTCGCGAACAAGCCCTCCAGCTCCATCACCAGAGCACGCTCCTTTTCTTCAAGAGTGTTTCGTATTTTTGTCAGTGCATCGAGTGGCGCAGTTGCTAAGTGCACACTCTCCATGGCCTCGCGTAATTCCATCTGTTCCAGCAGAAAATCAGTCGGCATTGATGTGTCGGAATCATCCAGAGGTCTGGCATTTAATTCCAGCAGATAACGGGCACGTTCAAGTGGAGATTTAAGAATGCGATAGGCTTCGTTAACCAGTGCGGATTGCTGCATCGACAGGCGGTGTTCCTGATCGGAAGCATTAACAAAACGATCGGGGTGAACCGATTTTTGCAAATCACGGTAGCGAAGTGCTAATGCTTCGTGATCGACATTAAAACCAACCGCCAGGCCAAAGAGTTCAAAGTGGTTATTACTGGAACCCGCGTGCATCCGATGTCGTCAATGGGTTATAACAGGCTTCAACTAAACGTTGAAACTTTCGCCACAACCACAGGAGTCCTTCACATTGGGGTTATTGAATTTAAAGCCTTCGTTCAGGCCTTCTTTTGCATAGTCCAGCTCAGTGCCGTCAAGATAAACCAGACTCTTGGCATCAACAATAATTTTCACACCACGGTCTTCAAATACATTGTCATCGGTGTCGATACCATCGGCAAACTCCAGCACGTAGGCCATTCCCGAACAGCCGGTGGTTTTAACCGCCAGACGTAAACCGGCACCCGTACCTCGGTTGGCAAGGAATTTAGTTACACGGTCAGCGGCCGTTTCTGTCAAAGTGATACCCATTATTCTCTTCTAGCTAAACCTATCTAAACAAAAGATGACTCAGGCCGCGTCATCTTTTGTAGGGACATTCTTTTCCTTATAATCGATGATCGCCGCTTTGATTGCATCTTCCGCCAATACGGAACAATGGATCTTTACCGGTGGCAGGGCTAATTCTTCGGCAATGGCACTATTTTTAATCTCGGATGCTTCATCCAGTGTTTTACCTTTAACCCATTCGGTCACCAGGGAACTGGAGGCAATCGCCGAACCACAACCATAGGTTTTAAAACGCGCATCTTCAATGCGGCCATCGTCGCCGACCTTGAGCTGCAAGCGCATCACATCGCCACAGGCAGGTGCACCCACCATGCCAGTACCGACACTCTGATCATCCTTATCAAAACTCCCAACGTTGCGGGGGTTTTCGTAGTGCTCCATGACTTTATCACTGTATGCCATGACTACTTTCCTCTTTTATCTAATGCTAGTTATCTAAAACGGCTGCGGTTTAATGCGCCGCCCATTGTACTTTCGAGAGGTCAATACCCTCTTTGTACATATCCCATAAAGGTGAAAGATCACGTAACTTCTGAATCTTGTCGTGAATTAATTTCACCGTGAAATCGATCTCTTCTTCAGTCGTAAAACGACCAATACTGAAACGGATAGAACTATGGGCCAGTTCATCACTACGTCCCAGTGCCCGTAATACGTAAGAAGGTTCCAGGCTGGCAGAAGTACAGGCCGAACCGGAAGACACGGCCAGATCCTTCAAGGCCATAATTAATGACTCACCTTCCACATAATTAAAACTGATATTCAGGGTATGCGGTACACGATGCTCAAGATCACCATTGATATACACTTCTTCGATATCCTTGGTGCCATTCAATAAACGGTCTCGCAACATGCGGATACGATCATTGTCCGTCGCCATTTCTTCTTTGGCAATGCGGAAGGCCTCCCCCATACCCACAATCTGATGAACAGGCAGGGTACCTGAACGCATACCGCGCTCGTGACCACCGCCATGCATTTGTGCCTCGAGACGAACCCGGGGACGACGCCGCACATACAGGGCACCCATGCCTTTGGGGCCGTAGATCTTGTGTGCAGAAAAAGACATCAAATCGACATTTATATCCTGCAGGTCGATCTTAACCTTACCCGCACTTTGTGCCGCATCCACATGGAACAATATTCCCTTGGCGCGGGTTAATTCACCAATGGCTTTAATATCCTGGATCACACCAATTTCGTTATTCACGTGCATGATGGAAACCAACAGGGTGTCATCACGCATTGCCGCTTCCAGCTTGTTCAGATCGATAAGGCCGGTTGCTTCCGGATCCAGATAGGTCACATCAAAGCCTTCACGCTCCAGCTGACGACAGCTATCCAGAACAGCCTTGTGTTCTGTCTTGCAGGTAATCACGTGACCTTTACTACCACCTTTGTCATCCCCTTTTAGCTTACTGCTATAGAAATGCACAGCACCTTTGATTGCCAGGTTGTCAGATTCCGTGGCCCCGGAAGTCCAGATAATCTCTTTAGCATCGGCATTGACCAAATCAGCAACATGTTTGCGCGCCTGTTCTACCGCCTCTTCAGCCTTCCAGCCAAAGACATGGGAACGAGAAGCGGGATTGCCATACAGACCATCCTCAGGGCTTAAATACTGACACATCAATTTGGCCACCCGGGGATCTACAGGGGTGGTTGCAGCATAATCCAGATAAATCGGTGTCTTCATTACTTTAAAATCTCTTCAATTACTTAATAAATTCGTTCAAGTGGTCACAATACAAAGGGCCCCTGGCTCCGCTCAGACCCAGGCCGTGGTGGCCATGGATTTCAGCATACCAACCTGCTCACCCAGCGCCTTAATAAACGCATCTATCTCACCCTGACTGTTATCCCGCCCCAGGCTGACACGAATGGCGCTATGGGCCAATTCAGTGGGCACACCCATCGCCTTGAGTACATGGCTAGGTTCACTACTGTCACTACCACAGGCGGAGCCACTGGCTATAGCAAAACCCTGCTGATCCATATTCATCAGCAAGCTTGCTCCATCAATACCCGCTTGGGCAAAAAATACCGTATTGGGCAAACGTTCTGCCTGTTCACCAAATATCATCACTTCAGGTAGCCGCTGTTTTAATTGCTGCTCCAGGTATTGCCTGAGTGGCAATAAATGTTGTTGCCGTGATTCCAGCTCATTGGCCGCCAACTCTGCAGCCATACCAAAACCGACGATCCCGGCTAAATTTTCCGTACCACTGCGGTAGCCTTTTTCATGCTTGCCGCCATGTAACAGTGGCTCCATGTCCACCGTCTTGTCTATTACCAGGGCACCAACACCTTTGGGGCCATATAATTTGTGTGCAGACAGACTCATTAACTGTGCACCCGTTGCGGCAAAGTCCAAAGCTAGCTTGCCTGCCAGTTGCACGGCATCGGTGTGCAGAACACTTCCAAACGGCCGCACCTGTTCGGCAATAGCGGGCAAGTCCTGGATAATGCCGCTCTCATTATTGGCCATCATCACCGATACCAAACGGGTATCCTCATTCACGTTTTCCCGCAAGCTCTCCGACTCAATCCTGCCCTGTTCATCTACGCCCAGATAATCAACCTGCCAACCCTGACTGCTAAGGGCCTGCGCCGGTGCAAGTACAGAGGCGTGTTCAACGCCACTGACGGCCACTCGGCCAGGTGTAGTGCGTGCAGCCACCCCCTTGATCGCCATATTGTTGGCCTCGGTGCCACCACTGGTAAATATGACTTGTGATGGATGGGCCTGAACCAATGCCGCAACCTGCTCTCTCGCCTGCTCGATGGCCTGGCGGCTGGTACGACCATAGCTGTGGGCACTGGATGGATTACCAAAATGCTCCTGCATAAACGGAAGCATGGCATCCAGCACTCTCGCATCCAGCGGCGTGCTCGCGTTATAGTCCAGATAAGCAACCACCGAAGATCAATTCCGTAGCAAACCACCGGATTCTGATACAGCATTCATGGCAACCACACGATCCTGACGCGCGGCAACATCTTGAATACCTTTGCGTTCAACTAGCTGGCCCAGATCAATACCACTCAAGAACTCATGGATTTGATTACTTAAATCACACCACAAATCATGGGTCAGGCATTTAACATCATCCTGGCAATTTCCTTCGCCTTCACAGCGCATGGCACCAACCTTCTCATCCACAGCGGTAATGATATCCGCAACACACAGCTCATCGGCAGGGCGGCTCAAACGATCTCCACCACCGGGGCCACGGGCACTGTCAACCAGGCCATTTTTGCGCAATTTTGAAAATAGCTGTTCAAGGTAAGAAAGGGAAATACCCTGACGCCGGGAAATGTCTGCAAGTGTAATCGGGCCACCGTCATAATGCAGGGCCAAATCGAGCATTGCGGTAACCGCGTAACGACCTTTAGTTGTAAGTCTCATTGTACTATCCTGTTCTTAGGGTTGAGTGTAGTAACAGACACTATTAATCCAGCACGTTATTGATAAAGTAGCAAAGCCTAGTAATTTAGTCAAGTATTGGCGCTTTTGGTTCCCTCATCTCGCTTCTTTCCAACATCAGCCTCTCCCAGCCCGGTTCTGATTTCACATCCATCCAACGTCGGTAATTCAATATCAGCGGGCTCCGCCCCCAACTCCTTCAAGGCCTTGTACATGGAGGCCACCTGACTATCCATGGCATGAATGTGATCAAGCATGCAGCCAATGGCATTGGCAACAGGATCAGGCATATCCTGGCTGGTACCATAGGCATCAAAACCCATTTTCTGGGCAATGGCCTGACGTTTTTTGTCTTTAACTGCATCTTCGCCAGTGATGCTCTGACCGACGATACGCCCAGGAATACCCACCACAGTACAACCTGCTGGAACCTCTTTCACCACCACTGCATTGGAACCAATACGTGCACCCTCACCCACAGTGATGGGCCCCAGTACTTTGGCACCGGCACCGACCACCACATCATTTGCCAGCATGGGGTGACGTTTACCCTTTTTCCAGCTGGTTCCGCCCAGAGTCACACCGTGATAAACCGTGCAGTCATCCCCGATTTCAGCCGTTTCACCAATCACCACACCCATGCCATGATCGATGAAAAAACGCTGTCCAATACTTGCGCCGGGGTGGATTTCAATACCGGTAAACCAGCGCATAAGGGTGGATAACATACGTGCCAGCCATTTTAGCCCCAGCTTCCATAGGCGATGACTAAAACGGTGGACAAGGATGGCGTGAAAGCCCGGATAGGCCGTCAGAACTTCAAAAACATTGCGCGCAGCAGGATCACGCTCAAAAATGCAGCTAATCTCTTCGCGTAAACGCTTGAACATAATCAGGTTCCTGCCAAACAATTGTTGATAACACCATGTGGTTATTATCGCACAATCTTGACCCTGACTTCACCTTCTGTTCGCTTTCTGCGCTGCACTCAGGATACCTCGTAAAATATTCATCTCATTATTGTCTGGTGTTGCGCGGTTAAACAGGCGTTTCAAACGACGCATTAACTGACGTGGATTATCAGGGTCGAGGAAATCAATATCCTCCAACGTCTGTTGCAGGTGGATATAAAACCGCTCCAGTTCATCGGCTGATGCCAAATCCTCCATTTGAGTAACTTCAAGATTGGGGGACGATTCCTGTGTGGTTTTATCCATCACGGCCATCAACACCTCATAAGCCACCACCTGTACCGCAGCAGCAATATTAAGTGAGCTGTACTCGGGATTGGTAGGAATATGCACAAGATAATTACAGCGCTCGAGCTCATCATTGGTCAGTCCGGTGCGCTCACGGCCAAATACCAGCGCCACCTCCCCGGTTTGCGCGGCGACGGCCGTCTTCAGTCCACACTCCCGTGCATCCACCTGAGGCCAGGCAAGAGTACGCAGGCGGGCACTGGCACCAAATACCTGATGACAACCCGTCAGTGCCTGCTCCAGGGTCGGGTACACTTCAGCACGAGCGAGAAGATCATCCGCCCCCGAGGCCCGAGCGGTGGCATCGGCACTGGGAAATTGCTGCGGATTCACCAGACAAAGCCGCCCCAGGCGCATATTTTTCATCGCACGGGCCACCGCCCCGATATTACCGGGATGAGAGGTTTCAATTAAAACAATACGGATATTTTTGAACATAGGGAAACGATACAAGATAAAGAGATGAAAGGATAATACCTGCGAACTTTCCTCGTTTACCTTTCCTCTTTGACCTTTGGCAACACAAACATGGCATCGCCATAACTAAAAAAACGGTATTGCTGCTCAATGGCATGGGCATAGGCATTCATGGCTTCATCATAACCGGCAAAGGCACTCACCAG
The DNA here is from genome assembly GCA_030640985.1 of Chromatiales bacterium. Taxonomy (GTDB): domain Bacteria; phylum Pseudomonadota; class Gammaproteobacteria; order Thiohalomonadales; family Thiohalomonadaceae; genus DAOWII01. Next base: position 7,896 of record DAOWII010000178.1, on the reverse strand, counting down.
CATCAACAGAGTAGATTCGGGCAGGTGAAAGTTGGTCAACATGGCATCTACCACCTGAAACTGGTAACCAGGATGTATAAAAATATTGGTTTCGCCACTGAAGGGGGCCAACTTACCATTACGGGCAGCACTTTCGAGACTACGCACTACTGTGGTACCCACAGCAATGACCCGCCCTCCCCTGAGCCGGGTTTGCTCAATGGCAGCACAAGCCTCTTCACTGACTTCCAGATATTCCGAGTGCATGTGATGATCACCAAGATCATCCACCCGCACCGGCTGGAAGGTACCGGCACCGACATGCAGGGTCACACGCGCTGTTGCAATACCCTGTGCCTTAATTTTATCCAGCATGACCTGGTCAAAATGCAATCCGGCGGTAGGGGCCGCTACCGCCCCTTTTTTATCAAGGTCGGAAAATACCGTCTGGTAACGCTCGGCATCAGCCGCCTCCGCCTGTCGCTCTATATACGGTGGTAAGGGCATACGCCCCCAGGCCTCCAGCAGCTCAATGGCATTACCCGGAAACAGTAATTCAAACAGCTCACCTTGCCGACCGACCACCTCTACCTGAAAGTGCTCTTCCAATAGCAGGCGACTACCCGCCCTGGGGGACTTGCTGGCCCGCACATGAGCCACTACCCTTTGTTCATCCAGTAGCCGCTCCACCAGAACCTCAACCCGCCCTCCGCTCTCCTTACAGCCAAACAGCCGTGCAGGAATCACACGGGTATCATTAAATACCAGCAAATCACCGGATTGGAGTACATCGGGAAAATCAATGAACTGCTTGTCTTGTATCTGGCCACGACTACCGTCCAGACATAACAGACGGCTGCCACTGCGTTCAGCAACGGGGTGCTGGGCAATTAGTTCAGAGGGAAGGTCAAAATGGAAGTCACTGCGCTGCATAGCGGGCGCATATTAACAGATATAGAGCTTTGCACGAAACAACCTAAGCACCCCAACAAATCCTCATTTCTTCATAATGGGCTTTGCCAGTTGCAGTAAAGTCTCTATAATGGCCGTCCCTTAGCCGGGGTGGCGAAATTGGTATACGCAGGGGATTCAAAATCCCCCGTCTTCACGGACGTGTCGGTTCGAGTCCGACCCTCGGCACCATTACATACACTACACAGTTATGTGGCTTACCTTCAGCCTTTCCTTGAGGCAGCTACCAGCCTTCTGTGGCGACTAAAGATCAAGTCATCCGCTCCTGTTCACTGCAGTAAAGTATTTGTACGGCCTGTTTCTACTGCAACCGAGTTTGTGTCACTAGCTGCTGGACTGAAAACTCATTGATACCCAACGGTTCATTCAACAGTTCTTTATCTATCGGTGGAATATGATGTTTATTCATCACAAGGATGAATGGCCTGGGAGATAGTGCCGGGGGACAATCTGGATTATTGATCCTTATCAATCAGTTCATTCACGCGTTCAGGAAGTGTCACCAGACCAACATTATGCTTTATAAAATCTCGTGCTCTTTCCCTGCACAGATACTTCTGTTCCAATCACGACCTCTTACCTGGTACATATAAACATAGCTATCAGGCCGCCTCGTAATACATTACCTGCAGTGTCTCCTCCCATCGCGCCTGAACAGCAGCGACAAGTTCCTGTAATTCATTTTCACTAATATCCAACACTTGCGCAGCTTGTCCTGGCTCAAGAAAAAATTGACTATTTTCAGATATGAACGGTGCAACGGCATTGGTCAGTCCATCAGCAACATATACAACAGCAGCCCCTTCTCCAAAACCATTATTGCTTTCCAGATCATGATGATTAGCGATCGATTGAACAATGGAGTTGGGCAGCTTCCACTGGCGCAATAACTCGGCACCTAGTGCTGCGTGAGTAAAACCAAATATGTCCTTCTCCAATGTAAGTCGGCCAACATCTGAGTTAGCCATATTGTTGAGTAATTGACAGGACTTCTGCGGTTCCAGGGTATACATTAATAGCTTGCCAATATCATGTAACAAGCCCATAACGAAATATTGTTCAGGATTCACCAATCCCATATTGTATGCGATGCTACGTGAAATCAACGCACAGTAAAGACTGTGATGCCAGAAGTTTTCCATGCTAACATCCATAATTGGTACAGAATTGAATTGTTTAATGGTAGTAGATGCAAGCACAAGGCTTAACAATTGCTGCGTACCTACAATACTGATCGCCTGGGGGATAGTCTCCACTTTAGAGGGAAAGCCATAAACAGCACTGTTGGCGATTTTCAATAACTGTGCAACCAGGGCCGGGTCTTTACTTATGACCTCATTAATATTCTCGATATTTGAACCCGAGTTATCAATCACACCTTTTAGTTCAAAGAAAATGGATGGAGATGATATTAACTTAATATTATCCGAAATTAATGATTCAACGCTTCGATGTGACGGTTGACTACTATTTGAACTAATCATAACTACCCTGACTCCTGGAGTATCGCTTGTGTTAACTACATCAAATTTGCAAAGTAAGACCTCGTCGATTGAATAATTAATGGACAATACAGCCTTTTTGGCCACCTTAGTCTGTTACTAACACCTCACATATTAATGAAGATTAGCATCACATTTTAGACTTTCAAGTAAATACCCGTTTATAAACATCAACGTTCGTGATAGAAATCACACATACACCTTAGATGTCACAATACTTCAGATTTTTCCTACAGAAAAAGTCTTAATCAGGGCGTTTTCAATATTATTTAACTTGAAAAGAACCCTCGCTGGAGGCATGCTTCTGCATCATGATATCTGCCACCACCATTACCTGATACTGGAGTGAACATGTCTACGAATCATTTACCCCTCATCCTTGAACCTGATGAACTGGAACGACAGTTAGGTACGGGGAATATCATTATCGTGGATCTCTGTAAGCACCAGACCTACGCAGAGAAACATATCCCGGGGGCAATACACCTCGAATACGCTCAACTGATCAGGGCAGAAATGCCCACCATGGGCCTGTTACCGGACACGACTCACTTAAGTGAACTCTTTTCGGATATAGGCCTGAGCCCAGAACAGCATGTGGTTGCCTATGACGACGAAGGAGGAGGCAAGGCCTGTCGTCTTTTATGGACTCTGGAAGTGTGTGGACATAAACAGTACTCATTACTCAATGGGGGCATTCACGCATGGGGCAATGAGGGCCACCCTCTCTCTGAAGATATCAGCGCGGCTAAAGCCAGCCACTACAAAGTTGAACACATAAATGATGAAGCACTCGCCAGCCGCGACTATATACTGGAACACTTAAAGGATGCGTCAGTGGCACTGCTTGATGCCAGGACAGCCGAGGAATACAGGGGTGAAGTAGAGCTGGCCAGACGCGGGGGGCACATACCTGGCGCCGTCAATATGGAATGGACCCAGGCCATGGATCAGCAGCGTAACCTGCGTCTGAGGTCTGATGTCGAATTACGCTCCATGCTGGAACAACGAGGTATTACCTCTGATAAGACCGTAGTTGTTTATTGCCAAACCCATCACCGCTCAGCCCATACATTCATTGCACTCAAGGCAATAGGCTACGAGAAGATCAAAGGTTATCCGGGCTCATGGTCAGACTGGGGGAATCAGGAAGACACACCCATAGAACTGGCATAAACACCAAGTAGAGATAGCCTAAGCTAAAAACTGTTCAATCACCTGCCGACCAGACAATAAAAAAGGCCGCATATGCGGCCTTTTTTATTAAAGAGATTATTGCAGCATTTATTCCGGAAGGCGGATAACCCCGGTCACAATACCCAAAATCTGAACTTCATCATTACGCAAATGGATAGCTGACATCTCTGGATTAGCCGGTTGTAAACGAATACCATCCGACTCAACATAAAACTTCTTCAACGTAACCTGTTCGCCATTGATCATCGCAACCACCGACTGGCCATTTTCGGCACTCTCGCGCTTTTCAATAATAACGACATCACCATCCTGGATATTATCGTCAATCATGGAGTGCCCGCGTACACGCAAAGCATAGGTGTTCTTGCGTACCATTGAAGCAGGAACAGCAATACTGTCCTGCTCTTCACTAATATCAACGGGCTGACCGGCAGAAATCCAGCCCAACACAGGGACATCGGCCATAGTCGTGGCAACCAGTTCCAGTGCCTCAGTATCCGGCACCCATAATGGTCGATCTTTTTTAGGTATCATATAAGTAATATCAGCCATGGCATTTTCCTGTTTTAAAAGTGATTACCCCCTCAGGAGACCCCACACACATAGTGTCTCCTGACTGACGTTACCCTTAAGTGAAGACTAAATCAATAGCAATGACAATAACTTATACCGCATATTTAATCATTTTTCACGATGACCAAAAGCGGGCAACGTGAGACAATGCCGGGATGAATCAAGACAAACAGACTCAACTTAGCGATTACCTTAAAGCCTGGCCACAATATCTGTTACCAGGACACCTGCTTTCACTACTGATGCTGTCCATCACACGCATCCGCCTGAATGCTTTTAAAAACCCGTTTACCGACTGGTTTATCAAGCGCTTTAAGGTGGACATGAGCGAAGCAGAGGAATCCAACCCCCACGCCTACCCTCATTTCAATGCTTTTTTTACCCGCACGCTAAAAGAAGGTGCCAGAACAATAACAGCGGATAAAACCGAACTGGCATCCCCGGTAGATGGAGCCGTCAGCCAGGCCATGCCTATTCGTGAAGGCCGAATATTTCAGGCCAAAGGGCATGATTACAGTTTGAAGGCTTTGCTAGGCGGATCTGCCAAGCGAGCCGCCCCCTTTGAAGGAGGCGATTTCACCACTATTTATCTCTCCCCCCGCGATTATCACCGTATTCATATGCCCATAGACGGCACCTTACGAAGCATGATTCACGTGCCGGGCCGTCTGTTCAGCGTGAGTCCTGCCACCACCCGGGTGATCCCCGGTCTGTTTGCCCGTAATGAGCGCGTGGTTGCCATCTTTGATACCGAAATCGGTCCTATGGCGGTGGTGATGGTCGGTGCCATTTTCGTCGCCGGCATCGAAACTGTATGGAGTGGTCTGGTTACCCCTCCAGCAGGACGCACCATCCGTAGCTGGAACTACACGGGCGATGAAGTGGTTCAACTCAACAAGGGCGAGGAACTGGGCCGGTTTAATATGGGTTCTACGGTAATCCTGGCCTTTGGCCCAAATGCACTTGACTGGGCCGATACCCTGGTGGCGGATGCGCCTGTTCGTATGGGTGAGAAAATAGCCTCCATAAAAGAAGAATAAACCTGTAGAAAACGGGTGTTCCTCTCCCTGCAGATGTTCTAGAATGTAAACGAGACCTTGTTAAAAGATAAAGTGACTGCCATGACTGACACACCAGAAAAACCGACTCCTAAAGAACCCGAGCAAACTATTGCCTGTGAAGTATGCCTGGCGGAAGTACCAACTTCTGAGAGCAAGACCATGGAAGCAGAAGACTATGTACACCATTTCTGCGGCATCGACTGTCTCGATAAATGGCATAAAAAGGCAGAGCAAGACAGCAAGAAATAAGGACTCGGGCCTGACTCAAGGCTAAACCCAGGCCTTAATGCTAAGCCCTGTCCAACGGGAAAGCCATCACCTCGCTGATGGCCTTGGAGTTCGTTGCGACCATCACCAGGCGATCTATCCCTAGAGCAACGCCCGCACAAGGGGGTAACCCCTTCGCCATGGCGGCAAGTAAGAGCTCATCTACCGGAACTTCTACCAGACCCGCAGACTTTCGCTGCTCATTCTCAGCCAAAAACCGGGCCCGCTGCTCGTCTGCATCCAGTAATTCGTGGAAACCATTGGCCAGCTCTACTCCATTGCAATAGAGCTCGAAACGTTCTGCCACTGCGGGAGTGACTTCCGTTCCTTCACGTATTTTGGCCAGAGCGGCCTGACTTGCCGGGTAATCATAAATAAAGACCAGGCCTTTTAACTGCGGCTCAACTACATGGGTCAACAATAGATCGCGCCAGCCATCAATATCATCCCCCAGACCGGCCACTGTTGGAAGGCCATGGGCATCCGCACATGCATGGAACTCAGCTACCGTTGCAACATGTGGGTCGATGTGAGCGAAGCGTTGGAAGGCCTCGGCATAGGTCAGGCGTTCAATATCATCCGACAGCAGAGCCTGTGGCAACAACTCCCGCATCAGGGCGGCGACCTCATCCATCAATACATAATGGTCGAAACCAGGACGATACCATTCCAGCATGGTGAACTCGGGATTGTGCAGGCGCCCGACTTCCCCCTGACGAAACACCCGGCAAACCTGGTAGATAGCACCGGCTCCAGCAGCCAGTAGACGTTTCATAGGAAACTCCGGCGAGGTATGCAAATACAGCATCTTACCTTGAGCTGCCCCGGGTCCCTGGTAATGGCTGGTGAAACTGCTCAGATGAGAGTCGGTAATGGCCGCCGCCGACAAAACAGGGGTTTCAACCTCCAGCACCTCTCGTGCTGCAAAAAACGCTCGTATTCTGGCAAGCAGATGAGCACGTTTTTTGAGTAATTGCAGTGATGCCGCTGGCCGCCACTGTTCGTTCATTCCTTGGCTCGGGATATGTACTCTCCAGTACGGGTGTCCACCTTAATCAAATCACCGATATCGACAAACAATGGCACCTGAAGCACTGCCCCGGTTTCAAGAGTGGCAGGTTTGGAACCGCCCTGAGCGGTATCACCGCGCACTCCCGGATCGGTATCTTCTACCTTGAGAACCACATGATTGGGTGGAGTGATACTGATGGGCGCACCATTCCATAGGGTCACGGTACAAATATCCTGTTCCCTTAACCACTTCTTCTCATCACCCACGGCAGTGGCATCGGCCGCCACTTGCTCAAAGCTGGTCTGATCCATGAAGTGCCAGGCATCGCCATCGTTATAGAGATACTGCAAATCGGTATCCATAACATCTGCCGCCTCCACACTTTCACCCGACTTGAAGGTACGTTCAATGACACGACCGGTTTTTAAATTACGGATCTTTACCCGGCTAAATGCCTGCCCCTTACCCGGTTTGACGAACTCATTTTCAACGATGGAGCATGGGTCTCCATCCTGCATAATTTTCAGACCACGCTTAAATTCACTGGTACTATAATTTGCCATAATTGCCTCTAGTTAGTAGGAGCTATTCCCCTTATGGAGCTTAGCATTTCATATGAGTTAATCGCTGTCAGCAATAAATGTCGCTAACAACGTGTAGACTTGTTCAGGGGCTGCCTAGTATCTTTGACCTCAAATAATTATCCAGCAAGGAACCCATACCCGATATGATACCCCGAAGTGCCGATTGGAAAAATGGTCTGGCTGCGGCTGTGCGTGATCCCGCCGAGCTATTAGCCTTGCTGGAACTGCCCCGGGAGCTGCTACCACCAGCCCGCGAGGCAGACAAAAGTTTCCCGTTACGCGTACCAAGGGGCTTCGTCGGTCAAATGGAAAAGGGCAATCCAAATGATCCCCTGTTACGACAGGTTCTCCCCCTGGGAGACGAACTGCAAGCCGTCGAAAACTTTATCCTTGACCCTGTCGGCGATCTTGAAGCCAGCGTCACTCCCGGTCTGTTGCATAAATACCATGGACGGGTCTTGCTGGTCACTACAGGTGCTTGTGCCGTTCACTGCCGTTACTGCTTTCGCCGCCACTTTCCCTATGGAGAGGAAATCCCCTCTTTAGCTAACGGCTCTGAAGCACTGGATTATATCCGTGCTGATGAGAGCATCAGTGAAGTCATCCTCAGTGGTGGCGACCCGCTAATGCTGGACGACACTCAGCTGGCCGCCCTCAGTCAGCAGCTTTCGGATATCCCCCATGTACAGCGGCTGAGGATTCACACCCGGCTGCCCGTGGTATTGCCAGAGCGAGTCGATAGTCGACTG
>DAOWII010000160.1 GCA_030640985.1 Chromatiales bacterium | reverse complement strand
TTCGCTCAGCAGGAATGGCGCATGGATGTGCCGATTATGGGGCTAAGGATGTAGGGCGAAACAACCGCCAAATAAAACTCCAACTATTTCCCTGCCCGAATCAACCCACCCAAACCGGCCTCATCCAACACTCCATTTAGATGTTCACGAATCGACTTGCTGTCTTCCATTTCCAATACTTCATCCAGTATTTTCTTCGCCCGTTTCTGACTAAAACTTCTCACTACCCATTTAACCCGCAACAAACTGGATGCACTCATACTTAATGAATCAATCCCCATACCGATAAGCAATAATGCCGCGGCCGGATCACCTGCCATTTCACCACAGACACTGACAGGTTTATTGTATTCGCGGGCACCTTCCATGACTTGCATTAGCGCAGAAATAACGGCCGGATGAAGTGCATCGTACATTTCTGCCACACGGGCGTTGTTGCGATCCACTGCCAGCAGGTATTGCGTTAAGTCATTACTTCCCACGGAGAGAAAATCTACTCGCCTGGCCAGTTGTTTTGTCAGGTATACGGCGGAAGGCACTTCTATCATTACACCCATCTGGGGGAATGTAATGTTATTGCCCTCCTCCAACAATTCTTCATGGGCACGGTGCAGCAGGTCCATGGTTTCATCGACTTCGGAAACACTGCTAATCATTGGTAACAATATTTTTAGATTATTCAGACCCGCACTGGCAAGTAGCATGGCGCGTATCTGTGCCATAAAAATTTCGGGATGTTCCAGGGTGATACGGATACCGCGCCAGCCAAGAAAAGGGTTGTCTTCCTCAATGGGGAAATACGGCAGTGCCTTGTCTCCACCCACATCCAGCGTACGCATGATCACGGGGCGGGGAGTGAAGGCTTCCAGCACTTCACGATAAACCTGCCGCTGTTCTTCTTCACCGGGAAAACGATCTCTCAGCATGAAGGGGAATTCTGTCCGGTACAAACCCACGCCTTCGGCACCACTGGAAAGTGATGGTCCAATATCGGCCACCAGACCAGTGTTGGCATACAGAGGGATTTTAATACCATCGATAGTCTCTGCGGGCAGGTTGCGCAGGGTAATTAATTCTTCAGAAAGTTCGGCCTCTTCTTTTTGCAGGCGTTTATATTCAGTACGTATCCGTTTACTGGGATTTAGATAAACCCGACCCGTATAACCATCGGCCAGAATCGTGTAACCATCGACACGATCCACCGGTAATTCGTCAGCGCCCATTACTGCGGGGATACCCATGGCCCGCGCCAGGATCGCCACATGGGAGGAACGGGAACCCCGGCAGGAGACCACCCCCGCCAGTTTTTCTACTGGAATATCGGTCAGCATGGTAGCAGTGATATCTTCACCAACCAGCACGGTGTCACTGGAATATTTACGACGGCTGCGCGGGTTGTCCTGCAGGTGCATAAGTATGCGGTTACCCAGGTCATGGATGTCACTACCCCGCTCCCGCATGTAGCTGTCATCCATGGCATCAAACACTTGCACGTGCTCACGCACCGTGTCACGTAGCGCACCCTGCGCCCAGTTGCCTTCGCGGATGCGTACCAGGGTTTTCTCCACAAGACTGTCGCCATCCAGCATTAATAAATAGGCATCGAACAGGGCGCGTTCACCCTCGGGCAGGTGTTTACCGAAGCGCTCAGACATCTGCTTGATCTCTTCCCGCGTTGCCGCAACAGCCTTTTTGAAAGCCGACTGTTCTCCCTTGATATTACGTGTGCGGCGCTCGGGGACAGCATCAATATCACTGGCTGGATAGACCACCACAGCGGTACCCACCGCCACCCCGGCGGCACCAGGCAGGCCCTGAGTGGGCCGGTTGCCATTGGGCTCATCGGAGAGCTGTAAACCTTCGATGCCCCCACTGGCTTCGGCATGGGCAATGGCCCCGGCCAGCTGGGCGGCAATGGTCATCAAAAAGGTAACGCTGTCTTCGTCGAAACGTTGCGATGCCAATTGTTGAACAACCAGCACACCCATCACCTTACGGTGGTGAATAACAGGAACCCCGAGAAAACCACCGTAACATTCCTCTCCGGTCTGGGGAAAATAGTGATAGCGGGGATGCTTGGGGGCATCACCCAGATTTACCAATTCGGCACGTTCAGCCACCAGGCCGGTGAGGCCTTCATGTAGCTCCAGACGCACCGATCCAACCGACTCCTGATTAAGACCATCGGTGGCCATCATCAACAGTTGCCCGGCCTGATTATCATGCAGGTAGATGGAACAGGCATCAACATCCATGGCCTGTTTCACGCCCTGGACGATAATCTCCAGCGCCTGTTCCAGATCACGGGCAGCATTTACCTCTTGAACGATGCGACGCAGCGTTTGTAGCATGCATTCTCCTTGCTGTGGCTTTACCCCTAAAAGGGATAAGTACCCTATTAGGGTGCAGTAACACGCCCCCACTGGGTAATGCTACTGACAGGGTTCGGGGAAATCAGCGTGATGCGATATTCCCGTCCGGGAACAGCAGTGGCCCGAGTTCTGTCAGGGCTTGCTCGTAGACTTCGCGCTTGAAGAAGACGATCTCCTTCAGAGGGTGCCAGTAATCTACCCAGCGCCAATGGTCGAATTCGGGTTTGTCGCTGAGGTTCAGCCTGATTTCATTCTCATCGCCTAACAGACGCAACATAAACCAACGTTGTTTCTGACCAATGCAAACCGGTTTACGATGCGGCCGAACCATATGTTGGGGCAGGTGGTAGCGTAACCAGTCGTCGGTACTGCCAATCACCTCAACATTTTCGGCACGGAGTCCAATCTCTTCTTCCAGTTCACGGTACAGTGCCTCTTCAGGCGTTTCATCATGACGAATACCGCCCTGGGGGAATTGCCAGGCATCCTGGCCAATACGGCGCGCCCACAACACTTGGCCATCCTGATTACTCAGAATGATGCCAACATTTGCTCTGTATCCATCAGAATCAATCACTTATATTCTCCTCTCAGGGACCGTTGATTGTTCCACAGTGGCCACACTCAAGCAAATACCTGAGCCAAAGATTTACACTTTTAACACTTCTGCCAATAGTAGAGAACAAGACAATGCTTCCGGTTCACCGCCCTCTGCCGGTATCATGGGCGACTTTCGACATATTGTGAGGGGAAAACCTTGAGCCTGGCCATATTTGATCTGGACAATACCCTGCTGGGCGGGGATAGCGACTACCTGTGGGGTGAATTCCTGGTAGAGCAGGGCATCGTAGATGGCGAGTTCTACCTGCGGGAAAACGAACGGTATTATGAGGAATACAAGGCTGGTACTCTGGATATCTTCGCATACCAACGCTTTTGCCTGGCACCCATTGCCAACCGTGAGCCTGAAGAACTGCAGCGCTGGCATGCACAGTTCATGACAGAGAAGATTGCCCCCATCATGCTTCCGGCTGCCAGAGAGCTACTGACAAAACATCGTGAACAAGAGGATGAATTGCTGATTATCACCGCCACTAACCGTTTTATTACCGGCCCCATCGCCAGCGCCTTTGGCGTCGACAGCCTGCTAGCCACGGAGCCTGAGCAGAAAGATGGGCGCTATACCGGCGATATTGTAGGTATTCCCTGCTTCCAGGACGGAAAAGTGAAACGACTGGAACAATGGTTACAGCAAACCGGCCACAACCTGGCCGGAAGCTGGTTCTACAGCGACTCCCGCAACGACCTGCCGCTGCTGGAAATGGTGGAACACCCCGTGGCGGTCGATGCCGATGAAACCCTGGAATCTCACGCCAAGAGCAAGGGTTGGGAAATTATCAGTCTTAGGTAGAAAGATGACAGACCTTTATCTTTTCCTTTTCCCCTTTGAACTATAATCCTATGCGGCCAATCCCCTTCCTCAGCCTGATGACTCTGCTTGCGGCGATCAGCCTGCTACTGTCCCTGGCCGTAGGTAGCGTCCCCCTGTCCTTTAGTGATATCTGGGGCGTATTTAGTGGCGAAACCCAGGGAATGAAACAGGCCATTGTGCTGGAATTACGGTTGCCGAGAACGCTGGGAGCCTTTGCAGTGGGTGCGATGCTGGCATTGGCTGGCGCCCAAATGCAAGTATTACTCGGCAACCCCCTGGCGGATCCCTATATTCTGGGCATCTCCGGGGGGGCCGCCACCGGGGCACTGCTCACCATGCTACTGGGCCTGGGTGGCTTCATGCTCACCACTGGCGCTCTGGGTGGGGCCCTGCTCTCCATGTTACTGGTATTCGGCCTGGCCCATGGCCGTGGTAGCTGGAACCCCACTCGCCTGTTATTAACGGGAGTGGTAATTGCCGCCGGTTGGGGGGCAATTATCAGCCTGCTGCTGGCCATCGCCCCGGAACAGAACCTGCGCGGCATGTTGTTCTGGCTGATGGGTGATCTGGCCCACGTAGAGTCGCCCTGGATTGGGCTACTGATCCTGGCCATCGGCCTGACGGTGAGCCTGCCCCTCGCCCGCAATCTCAACCTGCTGGCACGAGGCGAATTACAGGCTCAGGTGTTAGGAGTCAGCATCAAACCCTTGCGACTGCAGCTTTATTTGACAGCCTCCCTACTTACCGCCAGCGCAGTCACACTGGGGGGTAGTATTGGCTTTGTAGGCCTTGTGGTTCCTCATCTTCTGCGCTTACTCATTGGCAGCGATCATCGGCTGCTTTTACCTGCCTCGGTGCTGCTGGGCGGTGGTCTGCTGGTACTGGCTGACACTCTGGCCCGTACCATTATCGCCCCACAACAACTACCCGTTGGGGTGCTGACCGCCATACTAGGTGTGCCGCTGTTCCTCTATTTGTTACAACGGGGCTATCGAAAATGAATCAGACAGCCCCTCTACTCAGCACCCAGGCATTGACCGTAGATATCGCCGACAAGACCATCTGCCAGCATCTGGAGTTGACCATCCAGCCCGGTGAGAGCTGGGGCATATTGGGCCTCAATGGGGCAGGTAAAACCACCTTGCTTCATACCCTGGCAGGATTGAGAGCGGCCAAAGACGGCGAGATATTATTGAAAGGTTCGAAATTGTCGCAGCTATCCCGTCAGAACATTGCTCAAACCATGGGGCTGCTATTACAGGATAGCTACGATCCCTTTCCTGCTACCGTGCTGGAAACTGCACTGATAGGACGTCATCCACACCTGGGAGCCTGGCAAATGGAGTCAACGGAAGATGTCTCACTGGCCAAACAGGCGCTCGCACTCATGGAGCTGGATGACATGGAGCAGAGAGATGTCACGACACTCTCCGGGGGAGAACGCCGCCGTCTGGCCATTGCCACCCTGCTCACCCAGGCGCCAGAACTATTATTACTGGATGAACCGGGGAACCATCTGGATCTTCGTCACCAGATTAGTGTCCATGAGCATCTACAAAAACTAACGGCACAGGGCAAGGCCGTGATCATGGTGCAACACGATCTCAATCTGACTGCCCGTTACTGCGATCACGTACTGTTATTATCGGGTGATGGGAAATGGAGTTCAGGAAGTGTTAAAGAAATGCTGGAGCCAGAACGGCTCAGCCATCTGTACGGCTACGAAGTGATAATGCTTGAAGGAGCAAACGGGACTGCTTTTCTTCCAGCCTGATTTTTCGGCCTGATGGAAAAACCGGACAGCAGAAAATTAACGCCTACTCGCCTTCCAGCCACTGCATCAACTTCCGCCACTGCTCTTTATCACGTGTTGCTCTACGGTGAGTAAGGTCATGTATCCCCTGGCCCTTTTCCGCAGCCATAATGTAATTCTGACTATCACGTAGCTTGGCCACAAAAGGAATGTTGAGACTATCCAGAAACTGCTTCAGGTTCTTATAGGCCCTGGAATTAGACGGTACCCGGTTGGCAACCACACAAAGCCGGATGTTACGTGCCCGAACCTTGGTGACCAGAAATAACTCTTCAATAAACTTTGCTGCTGCATGCATATCCAGCGGTGAAGGTAATACCGGAACAACAATGGCATCTACATTACGGCTCATTTCGATGAGACTTGTACCCGATGTACCGGCAGGGGCATCAACAATAATACGTTCCGTACCCGGTGGTACCCGTAGCTGCCAGGAACGAGTCATACCGCTGCCGGAGCCTTGATGGGCAGAGATACCATGAATAGCCATGTCACTATTTTTGTGATTACTACGTAATTTCAGCCATTGCAGACTGGAGCCCTGAGGATCATAGTCCATAATGGCGCTACTAATTCCACGGGAGGCATAGTAACTGGCAATATTAGTAGTGAGCGTGGTCTTGCCACAGCCCCCTTTACCATTGACTACCAGAATCTTGCGACTTTGGTTCAGCGTTGCCTCAGGCAGCAGACCAGACGCGACATGTGACACAGACTGGACTGGCCGTGAGGGACTTGCCACCCCGACAGTTGATGATATAAACCCTTTCATAAGTGTATATATAGCAATCCGCTCGCATATTAACTTTGATACACGTCACAGTTCTACATGAAGAACCTGCGCTATGTACCTATTAGATATGATTTTTCTTACGCCATCTATAGCTTCTTTCTGATCTTAAGTCAATTTTCAGGAGTCGCTAGAGCCCTGCCAGAGCGCGTTATCAGCCAAAAACGCCTTGACACTAAAAGGGCATCTCCGTAGAGTGCCGCCATGTTTCAGGTGTTCCAAAGACATCCGTCCGAGGAATGAAACGAGAAGCCGGTGCGCAACCAGCCTTACTTATAATAGGCAAGTGGTTAGCAAGTCCGGCGCTGCCCCCGCAACGGTAAGTGGGTCAAGGCAAATCACGAAGCCACTGTGCGAAAGCACGGGAAGGCGATTTGCCGAGACAAAGGATCTCACCCACAAGCCCGGAGACCGGCCTGAAACGTAGAGCCTTTCCTTAATAGGGACAGGCTCACTGGTTCAGTGCTGCGGCGGGCGGCATCGGCGGGAATATTTCAGCTTTTATCCCGTTCCTCCCCCTTATGCGCACTGATTTTATTACTCCTGAATATGCACGGGTGCGTGTAAAAGGAACCTGAAATGAAAAAAGTGTTATTACCCCTTGCTGCTCTGATAATGAGCAATAGCCTCTATGCCGAAACCTCAAACGAAGACAATGACGCGATTATTGTCACAGCAACACGTACTGCCCAGACTGTTAATGACAGCCTAGCGTCTGTTACAGTAATCAGCCGCGACAAGATCGAATCCAGCCAAAGCAACAACGTACTGGAATTACTCCAGTCCCATTCTGTTGGCATTGACTTTACTCAAAGCGGTGGCCCTGGCACACAAAGCAGTCTGTTTATGCGCGGAACAGAATCAGACCACACACTGGTATTGATCGATGGTGTGCGTGCCAGTTCCATCACAACCGGCGCCTTCAACTGGGGCAATCTTCCTGCTGAACAAATCGAACGCATCGAAATTGTGCGCGGTGCCCAGTCCGCCCTTTATGGCTCCGATGCCATTGGTGGTGTTATCCAGATTTTTACCCGTAAAACATCTGGCCCACAGGTTAGCTTCAGTGGCGGTAGTTATAACACCTGGAAAGGTATGATAGGTACCGGCGGTCGGATAGGCGAAGCCAGCTACCATCTGAATGTCACCCAGACTGACAGTGAAGGTTTTTCGGCAACCAACCCCGACTCTGAGAATGATAAGGATGGTTATGAGGCCCGCAGTATTACTGCCAGCCTCGACTCCCCAATCGGTAATAGTGCAGCCCTATCTATCCAACTTTTCCAGGGTGATAATCAGGTGGAGTTTGATGCCGGCTCAGTTGGAAGCTATACCGACAACACCAACCGTACAGTGAATGCAAAATTGAGCTGGGATACTACTGACAACTGGCAACAACACTTTAGCCTGGGAAGTTCTACAGATCATTCAGAGACTTTCTCCATTTGGACAGATGACATTACCAGCCGGACAAGAACCTTAAACTGGCAAAATGATCTGCAACTGGGAGAACAGAGCTTGCTCACAGTGGGGGCGGAACAATTTAAAACAACTGGCGAAAATAGCGGCAACTTCAATAAAACGGTAAAAAATGATGCCTTGTTTGCTCAGTACCAGACCTCGTTATCTGCCATTGACCTGAATATTGGGCTGCGCGAAGATGATAATGGGCAGTATGGAACCCATGCCACAGGACACATCGGTCTAGGCAAGGCACTGGGCTCGGGCCGGATGTTCTTTAACCATGGCACTGCTTTTAAGGCACCAGGCTTTAATAATCTCTATTACCCATTCTTTAGCAATCCTGACCTGAAACCAGAAGAATCAACCTCCTCTGAAATCGGTTACCGTCAGGGGAAACTCCAGGTCAGTCTGTTTGATACCCGTATTGAACAATTGATCGCTTTAGATGCATTCTGGATCCCCCAAAACATTGAAAAAGCAAAAGTTCAGGGCCTGGAACTGGAATATGGTTTCATCCTGGGTGAATGGGATATCAATACCGGCCTGACACTACAGGATCCAAAAAACGAAACCAATGATTCGCAACTACTGCGCCGGGCCAAACAAAAGCTCTTTGTAAACATCAATGGTTCGGTCACAGAAAAATTACGTTCAGGAATAACTATCAACCACGTAGGTGAACGTGACGACGTTGGTGGTATCAAGCTGAATACCTATACCCTGCTTAACCTGACCGGCAGCCTGCAACTCTCAGATGAGTATAGTCTCAATGCCCGTATTGAGAATCTGCTGGACGAAGAATATGAACTGGTATCGGGTTATGGTACAGCGGGACGTTCTGCTTACATAAGCCTGCAATATAAACCCTGAAAATAGTGCGATGATGGCCACGGGAAATAACAGTAAACAATCTACCCCGTTTCCTGGTGATGTTAAAAAAGCATCACCAGGCACAAAACTGGCAGCTTTTTTACTCCTTTCCGTGGCTATTCATTTGGGTTTTATTTACTGGCCCACCTCTGCTAGTAAATCACCTGTTATTGCGCAACAACAGGCATCGGTCACTGTCCAGCTACAATACCTGGCGCCTGTTGATAACAACGCCCCGGACACATCCTCACTCGAAGACGTGTCCTCTCCTGCTTCAGAACCACAAACAGCGACTACCCACCAGACTGAAGTTGTGCGAACGGATAGTTCATCACCGACATTGGTTCCGATTTCGGATCCTGAAAAAGTAACTCCACTAAAAGTACAAAACAAATCCAGTGCGCTCGTTGCAAAACCTGAAACGCTAACCACAACCAAAAGCTCACGCTCCCGTATTCTTGCCATCTTGCAAGCCGACCTGGCGCGTCATTTTAAATACCCCCCCCTGGCAAAACGCCGTGGCTGGCAAGGAAAGGTGATTCTTAGCTTCCACCTGGAAACTGATGGCGCCATCAGTCAGGCTAGAGTTACACACAGCTCTGGTTATGGCATGCTGGATATAGCGGCGCTAAAATCGCTGAACAAAGTGACGCGAATCAACGCGGCACAAGAATTACTCAGTGGCGAAAGTATGGATTTTGACTTACCTGTTATTTACCAAATTAAGGAGGGCTAATCATGGGCCACCGTCTTTCAAAAATATATACCCGCACCGGTGATAAAGGAATGACCGGACTCGCTGGTGGTACACGTGTAGATAAGGACTGCGCCCGCATTGAGGTCATTGGTGTCATGGATGAACTGAACAGTCACATTGGGGTGATTCTTGCCCTCGATCTACCCGAAGCAGTGCGTGACTGTTTAACTAAAGTTCAACATGACCTGTTTGATTTGGGTGGAATGATTAGTATGCCTGAAAGCAAACACTCCATAGAAGAAAATTATATCACTCGTCTGGAAAAGACCCTGGATAGTTTTAATGGAGACCTGCCATACCTCAAAGAATTTATTTTACCCGGCGGCGGCCCTGCAGCTGCACACTGTCATGTGGCGCGCACCGTTTGCCGTCGTGCAGAGCGATGCTTGTTTACCCTGAAGAGGGAAGAAGATGTGGATGAAAACGTTCTCGCCTATGTGAACCGACTTTCAGATTTACTGTTTGTAATTGCCCGTATATTGGCAAGGCATGAGTCAGGCAGTGAGGTATTATGGCAACCGCGATTAAACAGATAATCTAGCTAGCAAAGGTCGAGTACTGGGTAGTAATTAGTTAGAATAACCCGCACTACAACTTTGATTAAAAATATTCACCCACAGGAATTTACCATGAAAGAAGGCATTATCATTATCGGCGTAGGTGAAATGGCCGGTGTATTCAGCCGCGGTTTTATGAAACTGGGCCATCCGGTCTATCCGGTCACTCGCAACATGGATGTCAATGAAATGGCTTCCCGGATTTCGGAGCCTGCTCTGGTACTGGTAGCCGTTGGCGAAAATGACCTGCACCCCACCCTGGAAAAACTACCTGCGGTATGGCGTAACCGTATCGGTCTGCTGCAGAACGAATTATTACCCCGCGACTGGCAAGCCTATAACATCAACAACCCTACGGTGATCTCGGTCTGGTTCGAAAAGAAAAAGGGCCAGGATTATAAAGTACTGGTACCTTCCCCCGCTTACGGGCCACAGGCTGCCCTGCTGGAAGCCGCTTTAGAATCCCTGGAGATCCCGGCCTGGAAAGTGGCTAACGAAGCCGAACTACTCTTTGAGCTGGTGCGTAAAAACATCTACATTCTTACCACTAATATCGCCGGTCTTGAAGTAGGCGGCAACGTGAATGAGTTATGGAACCAGCACAATGCACTGGCCCGTGAAGTCGCCAATGAGGTGACGGATATTCAGGACTGGCTCACCGGCACCGAGCAGGATCGGGAAAAACTTATCGAAGGTATGGTCGAGGCGATTCAAGGCGATCTGGAACACAAATGCATGGGCCGCTCCGCCCCTGGTCGTCTGGCCCGAGCCATTGGCTTTGCCGATGAAGCCGGACTTGCTGCGCCCAAACTAAGAGAGATACACGCTAAACAGACGACCTAGTTTTTATCCACTCGTCGATTGCGGGCCTGCTCAACAAGCTCGCACATATGCCTGGCGCCCTCAAGGATACGGGGGCCCGCCCGTTGCATTACATCGGGTGGACTATGGCTGATATTATTTTTCTGTACCGCCAGTAATTGTGGCCACTGCTTCCAGCCGTCCAACCACTCCGGGCGCCCATCAACCGAACCACTGGCAACGATCAATTCCGGATTCGCCGCTAACACCGCCTCAATATCCAGCCGGGGAACCAGACTTGGTAAACCTGCAAATACATTTTCTGCACCGCACAGTTCCATTACCTTGCTGATGAGATGTTTACCATTAACCGTCATCAAAGGCTGATGCCAAATTTGATAAAAGGCACGAACCTTGTCCTTGCCGGAATAGCGCATTTTTAATTTAACCAGTTCATCACGCCAATACCGCATTACATTAGTTATGCGAGTAGAAGTGCCTGCCAGGACAGCCAGGGATTCAACTTCATTTGCAATATCATCTAATTCAATTGGGTTACTATAAAAAATAGTAAAACCCAGACGCTCAAGTCGCTCTACCTGCTGTCCTGGACTGCCACTTTTCCACGCCACGATAAGATCCGGTGATAAGGCGATAATAGCTTCCATGTCCAGGCGATCATAACTACCCACTTGCTGGATTTTCTTTGCGGCCTCTGGATAGTCACTAAAACTACCGACACCCAGCACATACTCACCCGCTCCGGCGGCGAACAGCATTTCAGTCCCATGGGGTGAAAGACTGATAATTCTCTGTGCGGTGCTCTTCAGGCTCACTCTTTTTCCTGTCGCATCCAGGGCCGAAACTTCTGCACGAACGTTAATCGTTGCAAGCAGAAGAAATATTGTGGCCAGCGATAAGGCTGACTGAATTTTGGAAGTGCCCTTCATATAACTATAAAACCCGATAAAAACATATGGCTAATTGGTTTTCATATTCTATCTCATATCAGCACCGTCATGACTGTGCGACAATAAACGGATGAATAAAAAAAGTTTGATGATCCAGGGCACTACCTCAGATGCAGGCAAAAGCACTGTCGTGGCAGGCCTGTGCCGATTGCTATCGCGCCGAGGGTATCAGGTCGCGCCCTTCAAGCCCCAGAACATGGCGCTCAATAGCGCCGTTACCCACGATGGTGGAGAGATTGGTCGGGCACAGGCGGTGCAGGCCCAGGCAGCGAATGTGGAAGCACACACCGATATGAACCCAGTATTGCTCAAGCCCAGCAGCGACCAGGGCGCCCAGGTGATTATTCAGGGCAAGGCCCTCACCGATATGGATGCCATTGACTACCATGCCTATAAGGCCATTGCGAAGTCTGCCGTGCTGGAATCTTTCGAGCGCTTAACGCAACAATATGAACTGGTGATGGTTGAAGGCGCAGGCAGTCCTGCTGAAATTAACCTGCGCGACAATGACATCGCCAACATGGGTTTTGCCGAGGCCGTGGACTGCCCGGTGTTATTGGTGGCAGATATCGACCGTGGCGGCGTCTTCGCTCATCTGGTAGGCACACTGGAACTATTGTCCGCGAGTGAACAGCAACGCATCAAAGGTTTCATCATCAATCGCTTCCGTGGGGATATCAGTCTGCTTGAACCCGGCCTTGAATGGCTGGAGGAAAGAACCGGCAAACCGGTGATAGGTGTGCTGCCCTATTTACACGGCCTGCACCTGGAAGCAGAAGATGCACTGCCCGTAACAGAAGAAACGGCAACCACCGGGCAGCTACGGGTTATCGTGCCAGTGTTTCCCCGTATCAGCAATCATACTGACCTTGATCCCCTTCGCCACCACCCTCAGGTTTGCCTAAACTTTATCGGCCCCGGGGAAACACCGCCCCCGGCAGATCTCATTATCCTGCCCGGCAGCAAGAATGTGCGCGCTGATCTGGAATGGCTGCGACAAAATCATTGGGAGGCAGCCATCAACAAACACCTGCGCTATGGCGGAAAACTTATCGGCATCTGCGGCGGCTTTCAGATGTTGGGTAAAAAAATACACGACCCTGAAGGGTTGGAAGACAGCCTTGGTTGTAGTGATGGCAGCAGTGATGGCCTTAACCTGCTTGATATGGAAACAACCCTGGCCAGGGAAAAGAAGCTGCTCCAGGTCAACGGTCGGCTTGCCCAGGACAATACTCCCATTGATGGCTATGAAATTCATATGGGAGTGAGTACAGGAACAGCTCTACTATCCCCCGCCATTATCTTAAGCAATGGAAGCGAAAGCGCCCTCTCAGCGGACAATCAGATCATGGGCAATTACCTGCATGGACTGTTTGATAACGCCACAGCCTGCCAAAGCCTGCTCCGTTGGGCCGGGCTGACGCAGGCTGAAGAACATGACTATATTGGCTTACGTGAGGACAATATTAACCGTCTGTCGGATTGCCTGGAAAAACACCTTAACTTGCAACAAGTTGGAGAAATCCTGGGGTCAGCATTGCTGGAAACGCCCCCCTCGTTTATTGATCCCAAAGTAAGCACCACACAGGCAAGTCAATAACCATGTCTGATACTCAAACTTTTTGGCTACATAAACCACTTGATGAATTAAACCAGCAGGAATGGGACTCCCTCTGCGACGGCTGCGCAAAATGCTGCCTGCAGAAGCTGGAGGATGAAGATAGCGGCGAGCTCTACTATACCAATATCGTATGCCGCTATCTTGAGCTGGAAACGTGTCGCTGCACTGAATATCAACAACGTACAACACTGGTGCCTGAGTGTGTGATTGTCACACCGGATAATATTGAACAACTGCACTGGATGCCCGAAACCTGTAGCTACCGGTTACTGGCTGAAGGCAAGCCCTTACCCCAGTGGCACCCTCTGCTTACAGGAAACCGGGCAAGTGTGCATGAGGCAGGCGTATCAGTACAGGCCTATGCGGTATCGGAATCACAACTCAAAGATCCAGATGACCCCGAGGAGCTGGAACAGCACATTATTGAATGGTTACGGTAATTGACACAAAAAATTATGGATATTGGATAACTGATTTAATACACTGAGAACCTCTAGAATTTTAACATTGATACTGCGGTGGGTTTAAAAGCGGCCTCAACAATGGATAGCAAAATGACATTACTCAACTTCCAAACGCTCACCAATAATGAATTGGCTCGCCATGTCAGCGAGGTTAAACATGCCCATAGACAACACCACAAATGGGTTGCCAGTATAAATCGATGCCTTGTCTGCCGAATTGAACCTGAACCAAGTGATATTGACGCCCATTCCCATGAACTTTGTAGCCTGGGGCGCTGGTACAAGGGTGTCGATCACCCCGAGCTCTGGGAAGTTGCCGAGTTTTCAGCCATTGGTGAAATCCACCAACAAATTCATACACTCGCAAAGAAAATGCTGGGAAGCCACAACCAGGACCAAGTAATTTGCGAGGAAGAATACAATGCTTTTCTGGAACAGAACAGAAATCTGGATAAGTTGATCGGTAAGTTAATTGATGCTCTGAAACGCTACTTCAAGCTCAGCGCCAAGCTCAAGGTGCAGGTCTATGAGGCTGCCACTGATGGTGTAATGGTTACAGACAAAAATGGCTTGTTCC
>DAOWII010000002.1 GCA_030640985.1 Chromatiales bacterium | reverse complement strand
CCGGCAGGTGACTGGAATAGGTTTGAAAGTTGATAACGTGCACTACGTTTTGCATCTTCATTATTAATATATGAAATATAGTGCCCCAGGTGTGTCCGCACTGCTGCACAATTACCGGTGGCCTCGTATACCTTGGAAATACGCCAATGGTAGTGGGCTTCCCGAGGTGACATCTCAATTGCTTTTAAATAGAAATCAATAGCCCTTCGATAATTACCTAATTTATATTCCAGGTCAGCCCAGCGTGACATGAGATCCGGCTGCATCGCCCCGCCAGAAATTGAGTATGCCTGACGAAATTTTATTTGAGCCTCTTCTAATTTATTTTCCTCTGTTAAAAGGATAGCGAGTGCTTCAATGGCAGTACCATTTTTATCATCACGCTTAAGCGTTTCTATCGCCATGTTTTTGGCTTTGAGTTTTTCATCAAAGAGAAGATATTGCAAGCTGAGGTTTCCAGTAAGGCGTGTTGAATTAGGTGCATTATCCAGAGCACTTTCCAGTAGGGACACAATATTTTTCCATTGAGGGATACGTTGCATCGTGGAAAAGATACAGAAGTTGCAAAAGGCGATGGCGACAACGGTTGTAATAATGGCTGTGCGCCGGCTGGATTGCCAGGCGGCGGCCAGGCCAAAGGCAGCGGTGGTGGCAAGTGCGATGGATGGCAAATACATGCGATGCTCAAAGATCATCTCCAGAGGTATAACCGAGCTTTCAATGGCCAGAGTCAAAGGCAGCCAGAGTAGTAGAAAACCGAAGATGCGCGTATTTTGCTTGAACAGTAGCCACAGTCCGAAGCAGCACCAGGCAAGAAGGCCGAGTAAGGCAAAGAAAGTGGTAAGCGGATTGAACAGGCTGGTGGAAATGATGAAGTCATGCTCCAGGGAAAAACGTTCGGGCATGGGCCAGAGGATTTGCGATAAATGGAAGGCGATGACCCTGGGCTGGGTGAGCAGACGTTCGGTCAGGGTAAAGTCACGTGTGGCATACCCCTCCTGTGCATACGCATAGAGCGGTCCTGCTCCGGAAGTGATATCGACGATGAGGTACAGGGTGACGATAATGGGCAGTGATAGCCAAAGGTAATCGTGGCGAAATTGAATTAATGATTGTTTGTGACGGACGACGCCGAATTCAGCGAGCAGGATAAAGGCAGGGGTGGCCCAGGCAATTTCTTTAGATAATGCACCACAGGCAAAAGCGAGCGCGGAGAGCGCAAACCAGGCCCAGCGTGGTTTGTTAACAGTCAGGCGTCCATTGATGTAGGCCAATGTTGAGAGCATAATAAACAGCGAAGCCATGGAGGCCATACGCTGTACAATATAGGTCACGGCCTGTGTCTGGATAGGGTGGAGTGCCCATAGAGTGGCACCAAAGAAGGCGATCCATATTAAACGCTTATTGTTGGTATAGTGCTGTCGTAACAGACAAAAAATAAAAGCAAAAACCAGCAGGGTTGCGATGGTGTGTAGACCAATATTGGTTTGCTGAAAGGTTCCAGGCTTGCCGGCTCCTCGCCACCAGTCGATGGCAAAGCTTATGTTAGGCAGGGCCCGGCTGGGTAGAAGGCCTTCACTTCCTGCTTTATACAGTCCCTCTAAAGTAAATTCTGTCATCCAGATGGATGGATGACGCACAATATTGAAATAATCATCGAAATGAAAGCCGTTCGCAGGTGCTTTATGGTAAGTCGCAGGAACCAGGCATAGCAGTAGTAAGGCGAGGATCAGGATTAATCGAGTGTTGTTATTTAATAAGCGCATATAATAATTAAGTTTGCTATACATGGTTGAAAAGTGGTTATTAATTGTAGACATATCGATATGTTTATATAGGTTTAATAATCATGCAAGAAATGGGATGCTTTATTCAGAACATAATCCATCTTTTGATTTGTAATTTTCAGCCAGGTGCTCAATGATATCAGTTTTATTCTGAGAACTTATATCTGTCAGCGTCAATAAGTTTTCCCAGTGATATTTTGCGCTGGTGCAATCATCCAGTCTTTCATATGTTAAAGCGATATTCCAATGATAGGCCGGAATCCATGGCGTACGTTCAATAACTTGTTTAAAAAGAGTAAGTGCCGTGCCATAGTTTCCTAGTTTGAAATAGAGCTCAGCCTGGTGATTGAGAAGAACAGAAGGTGAGTCCGCATTAACTATACGCTTGAATATTCGTTCGGCATCGGTAAGTTGTCCAGCATCCATCAGAATGATGCCCTTTATTTCCAGGGCAGTAGGTTGGTCGGAATCAATTTGCAAGGCATGGGTTAATGTTTCCATGGCTTTTTCCTGCTGATCGTTTTCCAGGTAGCGTGCAGCTAAATTTCCGAACATTCTTGCGGAACCCGGTGCATTATCCAGAGCACTTTCAAGCAGAGTAATTTCATTTTTCCACTGAGGGATGCGCTGCAT
>DAOWII010000185.1 GCA_030640985.1 Chromatiales bacterium | reverse complement strand
CGCCCCCCGTCCTATCATGCAGTTATTGATGTGCCTTTACCCGGTGCAGTGCGTTTAGGTCTGGGTTTTACTGTACAGGGGCTCAGCCAGATAGATGTGTTACCTCCAACTGCACCCCTGCAGCACACTGAGCATAAACAGGCAGGTGAAGTAATAAGCCAACTGCAGAGCTATTTTTCCAATACCGGCTCCGTTTTCAGTATACCGCTGGCACTTGAGGGGACTCCTTTCCAGAAAAAGGTGTGGGCGGCATTGCAGCAGTTGCCTGTAGGTACATGCTGTAGTTACGGTGAGCTGGCAAATCATTTAAATAGTGGTGCTCGCGCGGTGGCTGGTGCTTGCCGAGCCAACCCCATCCCCATTATTGTGCCCTGCCATCGAGTCGTGGCCGCCAATGGCCCTGGAGGCTACATGGGGCAAACAACAGGTGACGGGATTGCGATAAAGGAGTGGTTGTTAGCTCATGAAGGAAGCCTCTCATGAAGGGCATTGCTGAAGTCGATGATGCGCTTATTGAGCGCTTTCTTGATGCCCTCTGGCTGGAGCATGGCCTGAGTGATCATACCCTGTCGGCTTACCGGCGAGATCTAAAAGGATTGGCGGTATGGCTGCAGGAAGACTCTGGCACAGGATTGTCGGATGCCCGTCGTGACGATTTGCTCCGTTACATTCAGTTACGTGTAGAACAGGGGATGCGTTCCTCGACCACAGCGCGTTTATTATCAAG
Source organism: Chromatiales bacterium (assembly GCA_030640985.1). Taxonomy (GTDB): domain Bacteria; phylum Pseudomonadota; class Gammaproteobacteria; order Thiohalomonadales; family Thiohalomonadaceae; genus DAOWII01. The sequence goes on along the minus strand of DAOWII010000185.1, from coordinate 12,283 downwards.
CATGCGCCGCTTCTATCGTCACCTGTTACGGGAAGGGCAGCGCAAGGATGATCCCAGTGCACGTATTGATAGCCCTAAATTAGCTCATTCCCTGCCAGACTCCCTTACCGAAGACGATGTGGATGCCTTGCTAATGGCTCCAGACTTGCAACAGGTGCTGGGTATGCGGGATCGGGCCATGCTGGAAGTGTTGTATGCCAGCGGGCTACGGGTGACAGAACTGATATCACTGACTCTGTCGCAGATAAATTTGCGTCAGGGGGTGGTGCGCATTGTCGGCAAGGGTAATAAAGAACGGCTGGTGCCGTTGGGAGAAGAGGCGTTAAGCTGGCTGGAGCGTTACCTGGAGGAGGCACGCCCAGAATTGGTCAAAAGACAGGTCAACGATGTACTGTTTCCTACCCGGCGGGGAGGGGGGATGACCCGCCAGGCCTTCTGGCAAAACATTAAACGCTATGCGCAGGCTGCCTCTATAAAAAAGTCCCTGTCACCTCACACCCTGCGCCATGCCTTTGCCACTCACTTGCTTAATCATGGTGCAGACTTGCGGGTGGTGCAACTGCTATTGGGGCACAGTAACCTATCTACTACCCAAATCTACACCCACGTGGCGCGGGAAAGGCTCAAGAGTTTACATGCCCAGCATCATCCGCGGGGTTAATATTCTTGCGATAATAAATATGGGCAGGTGGGAACCAAGCTATTAATTAGTTATCATAACTACAGATATATTACGGAGTAACTAATAATGCCATCTTTTGATGCCGTATCAGAACTGGACGCACATGAACTCACCAATGCGGTAGATCAGACTAACCGTGAAGTAGGCAATCGCTTCGACTTCAAGGGTAGTGATGCCAAGGTCGTACAAGAGAAAGAAGCCCTGTTGCTTGAGGCCCAGTCTGAATTCCAGATTAACCAGATCAAAGATATCCTGTACAACAAAATGGCCAAGCGTGGTCTGGATGTAGGCTCACTAAAAGATAATGATGTGGAGGAGATTGGCCAACGCGCCAAACAGCGCCTTAGCATTCAGCAGGGAATTAACTCTGATATAGCCAGGAAGATTGTGAAAATGATCAAGGATAAAAAGCTCAAGGTACAAGCCGCCATTCAAGGTGAACAAGTACGGGTTACGGGTAAAAAACGTGATGACTTACAGCAGGTGATGGCCCTGCTGCGTGAGGCAGACCTGGGTTTGCCTATTCAATTTACCAATTTTCGTGATTAATTTCGCGCGATTTAATCAGGACTTATTATGAAAACACGTACTCTTCTTTCTCTGTTGTTGTTTGTGCTGGCACAGAGTGTCGTCGCTGATGATCTGGATGTGATTAAAAAAACACTGGCCAGAATTATCCCTAATGATCAGCCCGAGGCTATTAGCCCAACGCCCATCCCCGGCATCTATGAAGTTAATTACGGCGCCCAGGTTTATTATATTGATCGCAGTGGCAAGTATTTATTCCAGGGAGATTTAATTGACCTTGACCGCCGTACGAGCCTCACTGAAGAAACAAAGTCCGGGTATCGCAAAGCATTAATGAGCCGATTGGATGAAAGCTCCATGATTGTTTATTCGCCAAAGAAAAAGGTTAAGCATACCCTCACTGTTTTTACCGATATTGATTGTGGTTATTGCCGCACCCTTCATCAGGGCATGCAAGCGATGAATGATTTGGGGATAGAAGTGCGTTATCTCGCCTACCCTCGTGCTGGCATTGGCTCACCCTCCTACCAAAAAATTGTAAACGTCTGGTGTGCCAAAGATAGAAAATCAGCCATGACCCGAGCTAAAGCAGGTGAACGGCTGGTATCCGAGCCGTGTAATCATCCCATCGATATTCACTATAAACTGGCGGGAGAGCTGGGTGTCAGCGGAACACCTGCACTATTCCTGGATAATGGCACGCACTTCGCAGGTTACATGCCGCCGGATCGTCTATTTCAGGCGTTGGAAGAAGATAAACGTCAAAATTAATTTAAATGCGGGTCGGTGTTTTGAGGAATTACCAGAGCCCCGTTGGGCATGAATCCTCTAGTTTGATAAATATGCAACTAGTCTTTTTTAGTATTCATTATTACCAGGGTAAAGGTGGTTCCCCATACTGTCTGCAAGTATTACGGTAAGTGTTTTATTGAGTATTATAAATACATTTTATATGTCTTTTATGGAATAGATTTTAATCTATTGGCTCAGTAAAAATACCAGGTATAAATTAATAACCAGCAATGAAATTGACAGGCTTCTCCAGAATCCAGGAGGATTACGTTCCAGCAGGTCGACTCAACCAATCAGAACCTTCAATGGGATTTGTTCAACCTGAAAGTCATCAGAATACTATCGGTATAAATTTAAGCTTTAAGATGTAGCTCTAAACTAGAGCTGATCAGCCCTTTGTCGCCCCAATATTCCTTTTCGGTAATGTTATTTCTACTGCTTGATCGTGGTCATTACCGTGACTCCTCCTCTCGGGGTTTTTCTTATACATTGTGCATCAATTAGGTGCGCAGTTTTATTTTATTGCCCTGTTTTGAACCGCAGGAAATATGCTGCTGAAGTAGAAATGATATTAAAAACAATGCGTTATGCCTTTATTGGGTATGTGGCACAGTCCCTGCAATACGTCATTTGCATGTTTACATGTAACAAAACTTTTAAGTGATGTCGTCTTATCACAGTTAATTAATGAGGGATAAAGTATGTCGTATTTAGAGCCATCAGAATTTGTCAGTAAAATGGTCGACTCAGGTGAGTCCAAAATTTTCATGTCTACAAAGGACACCATTATTCGCGCCTTTATGGCAGGTGCAGTACTTGGTCTGGCGGCCATGTTTGCTATTACAGTGACGGTTAAAACAGGTAACCCACTAGTGGGTGCGTTACTTTTTCCTGTCGGTTTCATTATGTTGTATCTGATGAAATTCGACTTGCTTACAGGTGTATTCACACTCGTACCTTTGGCTTGGCTGGATAAAAGACCGGGAGTCACGTTTGGTCAGATAATGCGCAACTGGGGGCTGGTTTTGATAGGAAACCTCGGAGGTGCGCTAACGGTGGCATTTATTATGTCCTTTGTTCTTACTTATGGTTTCAACACAGATGGAGGCGTGCTCGCTGATAAGGTCGGTAGCATTGGTGAGTCACGGACCTTAGGTTATCAAGCCCATGGCCTTGAAGGATGGTTGACTATTTTTATGCGCGGAATGTTGTGCAACTGGATGGTATCAATGGGTGTTGTAGGCGCTATGATTTCTACATCAGCCACAGGCAAAATCGCTGCCATGTGGATGCCTGTTATGTTGTTTTTCTATATGGGTTTTGAGCACTCCATTGTTAACATGTTCCTGTTTCCATTCTCTATGCTTATGGGGGGTGACTTTACAGTGATGGAATACCTCATCTGGAACGAGTTGCCAACGGCTTTGGGTAATCTGGTGGGTGGTTTGCTATTTGTTGGTTTGCCACTGTATTACACGCATGTAAGAACTGGCCCGGCTCGTGTGCTTGTCGATTAAATTATAAGGTATGCTTGACTCCTGTTGGAGTCGAGCTTGTTTTAATTATGTCTACTCAACTTATTGTTTCCATTGGCCAGGGTTCTGATAAGGGCTGCAAGAAGCTCAATCAGGATTTTTATGGCACATTGTTGCCCAAAGAACCGCTGCTGACTTCAAAGGGTGTTGCTGTTTGTCTGGCCGATGGCATTAGCAGTAGTGACGTTTCCCAGTATGCCAGCCAGGTAGCAGTAAAAGGCTTTCTGGAAGACTATTACTGTACGCCCGAATCCTGGACAGTAAAAACTTCAGTACAACGTGTTCTCAAGGCAACCAATTCCTGGCTGTACTTACAAACCCGTAATAGTCCCTATCGTTACTCCATGGATCGGGGCTATGTGTGCACCTTTAGTTCTCTGGTGATTAAATCGAACATGGCGCATATATTTCATGTCGGTGATACCCGTGTCTATCGGGTTATAGATAATCACCTTGAACAATTAACCGAAGATCATCGCCTGTGGGTCTCCAAAGACAAGAGTTATCTGCGCAGAGCGTTAGGCATGGCGGGCTCTCTCGAACTTGATTATCGTTCGGTAGATGTCGATGTAGGAGATGTTTTTGTTCTGGCGACTGATGGCATTTATGAGTTTTCCAGTGAAGCATTTATTACCAAAGTTATCAGGGAAAACAGCAGTGAACTGGATAATGCTGCGGCACTGATTATAGAAGAGGCTCTGCAGCAGGGCAGTGATGACAACTTAAGCATTCAGGTAGTGCGTGTTGATCAATTACCGGATCATGCTGCGAGTGCTGTACAACAACAGCTAATCACATTGCCATTTCCTCCGGAACTTAAACCGAGAATGGAATTTGATGGCTATGAAATTATTCGCGAATTACAGAAGACAGCACGAAGTCATATTTATCTAGCTGTCGATAAAGAGACAGGCATACAGACGGTACTCAAAATACCTTCGGTTGAGCTGCGCGACAACGCTACTTACCTAGAGAGATTTTTACTGGAAGAGTGGGTGGCAAAACGTATTAATAATCCCAATGTTTTAAAGTCGTGCAATCAAACTCGAAAACGAAACTATTTATACATAGCTACAGAGTATATAAAAGGCCAAACCCTCAAGCAGTGGATGATTGATAACAAAGGGCCAAAGATAGAGGCTGTGCGTGATATCATTGAACAGCTTGCATCAGGCCTACGCGCATTTCATCGGCAGGAGATGTTTCATCAAGATCTTAGGCCGGATAACATCATGATCGATGAGGCAGGGACAGTAAAAATTATAGATTTTGGTTCTGTTCGTATTGCCGGTATCGCAGAGATTGAATCTGGCACTCAAAGTGAAACTGTATTGGGAACGGCTTTATACACTGCACCCGAATGTTTTCTAGGTGAGGTGGGCTCAAAGCATTCCGACATGTTTTCTCTGGGCGTTATTTGTTATCAAATGCTCTCCGGAACACACCCCTATGGTACGGCTATTGCTAAAATCCGCACACCTATAGAAATGAAAAGGTTAAAGTATAAATACATGCAGGATGAAAAGAAGACCGTGCCACCTTGGGTAGACGAGGCGATCAAGAAAGCGGTTCATGTTGAGCCTCACAAACGCTATGACGCACTCTCGGAGTTTGTCTATGACTTGCGTCACCCCAATAAAGATTTTTTAAATAAAACTCGTCCGCCGCTCATTGAGCGCAACCCGGTTGCATTCTGGCAAGGAGTGTCCGCAGTATTAACCATTATTCTGATAATGGTGTTGATTGCTGACCCATCGATTAAATAATACTTCTATCTGTATATTGAAAGGGTATACCTATGGTCGTGCACTTATTTTCTGTGCGTTACGGCTACGTTCCAAAATTGAGCAATTCCATTTTGAGCGCACCGTTACTGTGCAATTTTAAATGAAGACGCTCCGTGGATTATTTCATTAACAGTATTACATCAAGGTGTTACGTGTTTTTCGGGGTGTTGGCACAGCCCTTGCTCTAGAGAAGGTAAATATTATTTATTGTATCGCTGGAGTTTTACATGAAAGAAAAACTGATCCTTGTGGGTAATGGAATGGCCGGGATGCGTGCCCTGGAAGAGCTTCTCAAGATTGCACCTGATAAATATGACATTACCGTTTTTGGTGCCGAGCCCCACGGAAATTACAACCGCATTATGTTGTCGCCGGTATTGTCCGGGGAGATGCCTTTTGAGGATACTCTGCTTAATGATCGGCAGTGGTATGAAGATAACGGCATTACGCTGCATGCGGGGGATCCCGTCGAACATCTCGATCGGGTAGGCCGCCAGGTTAAAACTGCCGGTGGGTTAAGTGCCGATTATGACGTATTGCTGCTGGCCACCGGTTCCACTCCTTTTATTATTCCTGTCCCCGGTCATGAACTGCAGGGAGTCATCGGCTTCCGTGATATCAAGGATGTGGATGACATGCTGGAAGCCAGCCGCGATTACAAAAAAGCCGTGGTCATCGGTGGTGGTCTGCTGGGCCTGGAAGCAGCCAATGGTCTGCTCAAGCAGGGCATGGAAGTCTCCGTGGTTCATATTGGCGATACCTTAATGGAACGTCAGCTGGATAAAGTCGCTGGAAAATTATTGAAAGACTCATTAGAGGAACGCGGACTGAACTTCCTGATGGAAGCCCAGACGGAGGTTCTTATCGGTGATGAACGTGTCAAAGCGGTACGCTTTAAGGATGGCTCAGAAGTCGAGGCCGACCTGGTGGTGATGGCGGTGGGTATCCGCCCCAATTTTTCTCTGGCGAAAGAAGCCGGTCTGCATTGTGAGCGCGGCATTGTGGTCAGCGACACTATGCAGACCTTTGATCCCAAAATCTATGCGGTGGGTGAATGTGTGCAGCACCGTGGCAATACTTATGGTCTGGTGGCGCCACTGTTTGAACAGGCCAAGGTCTGTGCCAATCACCTGGCCCACATGGGCATTGCCTTCTATCAAGGGTCTATTACTTCCACCAAACTCAAGGTGACCGGTATTGACCTGTTCTCTGCCGGTGATTTTGTTGGTGATGAGACCACTGAAGAACTAGTGTTCCAGGATGCCAGTCGCGGGGTCTACAAGAAACTGGTACTGAAGGAAAACAGAGTCGTCGGTTCGGTGCTCTATGGCGACACCATTGATGGCACCTGGTACTTCCAGTTGTTACGGGATGGTACCGATGTTACCGACTTCCGGGAAAACATGTTGTTCGGTCAACATCACCTGGGCGACTCCGGTCATGGTGAAGCGGATCAACTGGCGCTGCTGCCAGATAGTACCGAAATATGTGGTTGTAACGGCGTATGCAAAGGCGACATCACCTCGGCCATCAAACAACACGGACTGTTTACTCTGGATGAGGTCAAGTTACACACCAAGGCTGCTGCCTCCTGTGGCTCCTGTACCGGTCTGGTGGAATCCCTGCTGGCCTCCACCGTCGGTGGTGATTACGAGTCGGCGCCCAGCAAGAAACCCATGTGCGGTTGTACTGACTTTACCCATGATGAGGTGCGTACCGGAGTTAAGGAAAATGAACTGAAGTCCATTCCAGATTTAATGAAGTTTATGAACTGGAATACTTCCGATGGCTGCAGCAAATGCCGTCCGGCACTGAACTATTATATGATCTGTGCCTGGCCCGGCGAGTACGATGATGACTATCAGTCGCGCTTCATTAATGAACGGGTCCACGCCAACATTCAAAAAGACGGCACTTATTCCGTGGTGCCACGTATGTTCGGTGGTGTCACCTCATCTAAAGAATTGCGTGCCATTGCCGATGTGGCAGATAAATTTAATATCCCTGAAGTCAAAGTCACCGGCGGTCAACGTATCGATCTGTTCGGTGTGACCAAGGAACAATTGCCTGAGGTATGGGCGGATCTTAATGCTGCGGGCATGATCTCCGGTCACGCCTATGGCAAATCCTTGCGTACGGTAAAAACCTGTGTCGGTTCCAACTGGTGTCGTTTTGGTACACAGGATTCCACCGGACTGGGTATTTCCATCGAACACATTACCTGGGGTAGCTGGACACCACATAAATACAAGATTGCCGTCTCCGGTTGTCCTCGTAACTGTGCCGAGGCCACCATCAAGGACTTTGGCATCGTTTGTATCGATTCCGGTTATGAGTTGCATATTGGTGGTAATGGCGGAATAAAAGTGCGCGCCACCGATTTACTGTGCAAAGTGGAAACCGAACAGGAAGCCAAGGATTATTGTGCTGCCTTCATGCAGTTTTATCGTGAAGAGGCTCATTACCTGGAACGTACCGCACCCTGGATTGAACGGGTAGGTCTCACCTACGTTAAGGAAAAAATCGTTGAAGATAACGAAGGCCGTGCCGCATTGGTTGAGCGTTTCCATGAGTCACAAAAATACGCACAGGTTGATCCGTGGGCCGAACGTGTGGCCGGAAAAGATGAACATGAATTCAAACCATTACAATTTGTGCCTACGCAAAAGGCAAGTTGATTTGGACGTTATCGAAACCGAACGTGGAAAAAAGATAAAAGCAGGAGTTGTGAAGTGAGTAATAAACAGTGGTTAGAAGTTGGTGTGGTAGAAGATATCCCACGCCTGGGCGCACGAGTGGTAAAAATTGAGAGTGGTGATATCGCCGTGTTTCGTACCTCCGAGGATAAAATATTTGCGCTACGTGATAAGTGTCCTCACAAAGGCGGCCCTCTCTCACAAGGAATCGTGCAGGGGGAGAATGTTGCCTGCCCATTACACGACTGGAAAATCAAACTGGTCTCCGGTGAAGCAACTGCACCAGACGAAGGTTGTACTGCCAGCTACCCGGTAAAAGTAGAAGACGGAAACGTTTATTTGAGTTTGACTGCTACTGGGGCCTGAGATGCCCACCGTCGTAAACAAACAATAGCCAGACAAACTGAAACCACTTCCAGATCTAAAGGTAGTGGTCGTTTGATCAATAACTGTATGGAGAACCGATTTTGAGCTGCTACCGCGTGACTGGCTGGCCAGCCTGTTTGAAAGTGAGGTGCTATCAGATAGCGAACGGACAAGCCTCTTGTCTGCGCATCCCCCCGTCGGGCAGAAAGATATCGGTCGGATTGTCTGTGCCTGTCACAGTGTAGGAGGGCATACCCTGCTGGATGCAATTAAAGACGGCAACACTTCTGTTGAGACCTTGGGTGAATGCACCCAGGACGGCACCAATTGTGGCTCCTGTATTCCTGAGTTAAAGGGGTTACTGGCTCAAATGTAGTCTGTCACAGGCTGCTCAGATCTGCTGACTATTTCTTTTAGCCACCCAGTTTAGACATGAAGCGAACTACTTTTCCTGGCTCATCATTGAAGTGATGCTCTTTCGGTTTGAGCGTTAATGCTTCTTTCAGTTTTTCCTTTAGTTCGTTGTCGCTTATTCCTTGTCGTAGCAAAGGCCGAAGTTCATAGGTGTGATTCTGTCCCATGCATAAATAGAGCGTGCCATCAGCGGACAGTCGTACCCGGTTGCAGGTTTCACAGAAATGTTGGGTCAGGGGGGTGATGAAACCGATTTTTAGATCGGTTCCATTAACACGCATGTAACGTGCCGGGCCACCGCCGGACATGACACTGGGGATAAGATCAAAACGTTTTTCTAGCTGAGTTTTAACTTCTTGCAGGCTGAGGAAGTGCTTGCCTGCCTCCTGGCCTGTGCTGCCTACGGGCATGGTTTCGATCATGCGCAGGGTAAAGCCATGTTCAGCACAGAAGGCCACCATCTCCTCAAACTCATCGTCATTGATGCCTTTCATGGCAACCATGTTGATCTTGATGGGAGTGAGCCCGGCATCCTTGGCGGCCATCAGGCCATCGATGACAGGCTGGAGTGATGAGCCGCCGGTGATTTCTGCAAAACGTTCCGGCCGGAGGCTGTCGAGACTGACGTTAATTCTGGAGATGCCGGATTTTTTCAGGTCGCTCGCATGTTTTGCCAACAGGGTGGCATTGGTGCTTAGTGAAAGGTCGTTGATTCCAGGAATTGCATCGAGTTTGCCTATGAGTTGACTGATATTTTTTCTGACCAGGGGCTCGCCGCCGGTAAGACGTACCCGGGCAACGCCCATCTCGGCGAATGCGCGCATGACGCGTTCGATTTCATCAAACGTCAGCCAGTCGTCGGGAACATCGAAATCCTTGAACCCTTTGGGCAGGCAATAGAAGCAACGCAGATTGCACTTGTCGGTCACCGAGAGGCGGATATATTCAATCCGTCTGCCAAAGGGATCGATAAGTTTGTTTTCAGTTGTTTTATTCTGGATCTTGTTCATAGCGCAAAACTCCAGTAAACCATTACAGAATTTTTATTCAAGTTAATTGATTAACTTACTTCTTCTTCACCATGTTCATCATCTAAATCAGCATCATCGAATATGGCATCAGAAGGTGGGGTCAGTTCATAATGTTTTATCATCCGCCGCAGGCGTGGACGAGAAATACCAAGGATCTCGCAGGCCTTACCCTTATGCCAGTTATTGGCATCCAGTACCCGCTTGATATGAGTGTTCTCTACCTGTTCCAGTGACCATTCACTGAGGGTACTGTCATCAACGGTTCTTTCTGATAGCTCACAACTAATGATATTTCCGACAAGATCAGGTGTGATGGTATCACCCGGACACATGGCAATGGCTTTGGCCAGTACATTCTCAAGCTCTCTTACATTGCCTGGCCAGCTATATGTCTGCATACATTGCAGGACATCCATAGGCACATGGGTGACATTTTTATTCATCTGGCCATTGATGCGTGTGAGCAGAACCTGTATCAGGTTAACAATATCTTCCTTGCGATCCCTGAGTGGCGGGATATGAATATTGACCACACACAGGCGATAATATAAATCTTCGCGGAATCGGCCTTCCTGCACTCGCTCAGCCAGGTCAACGTTGGTGGCGGCAATGATGCGTGCATTGGTGCGTAACGGGGCCTTGGCGCCCAGGGGCGTATATTCTTTTTCCTGCAAGACACGCAGTAGCTTGGCCTGCATGGTCTGTGACAGCTCACCGATTTCATCAAGAAAAAGGGTACCGTCACTGGCCAGCGCAAACTTTCCCGGCTGACTGGATACTGCCCCGGTAAATGCGCCTTTCTCATGGCCGAACATGTCAGACTCGAGCAGGGTTTCAACCAGTGCCGCACAGTTTACGGCAACAAAGGGTTTGTCGAGGTTACTGCTGGCCCGGTGGATGGCCCGCGCTACGAGTTCCTTGCCGGTACCACTTTCACCGGTGATTAGTACCGTGACAGGATTGCTGGCGACCAGTCCAATGGTTTTGAACACTTCCTTCATGGCGCGGCTGCGTCCCACCATGGTGTTGTAATCAGATTCGCCCTCAGGCTCGCTGGAACTGACTATTCTGTCTTCTTTTGGCAGTAACAGTCGACGTACTACATTATCCAGTTCATCGATGTCGATAGGTTTGTGAATGTAATCCTCAGCACCCCTTTGCATCGCCTGGATGGTACTTTCCATGTCGTGGAATGCAGTAATCATGATGATATGAATGTTAGGAAAGGCGGCCTTGAATTCCAGTAGCCCATCCAGCCCGGATTTGCCCGGCATGCGGATATCCAGAATAACCAGGTCGGGTGTGTGCTGCCTTGCCGTAGCCATGCCTTCATCTACACTGTGGGCCAGTGATACTTCGTAATCCTGGCTGCTCAGGTGTAATTGCAGGGTTCGGCAACTGGCAACATCATCATCTACGATGAGAATCTTATTGTAAGTTGATTCGTCACTTATCATGTCATCAATTTTCAATGTATTTGCGTTCATAGTCGCTTCTCATCTTACATTATCGTTCTATAGGACTGGTAGGTAACATCACCGTGGCGCAGGCGCCACCCGTCTCAACAGATGAGAGGGTAATGCTGCCATGATGCTGGTCGACAAGGCGTTTTACTATTGATAATCCAAGACCTGTGCCCTTGGCACGGGTTGTATAAAAGGGCTCAAATAGTTTGTCTGCCTGGGCTTGATCAATACCTGGGCCATTATCACAAATATTAATAATAATTTTGGGTTCTGATTTGTCCAGCTGCATGCTGCTGCTGATATGTATTTCAGGTACGTTGTTTATGTCGTCTGTAGCATTCAGCGCATTCATGATCAGATTGCTGAAGATCTGTCGTAGTTTGGTTGCATCACCATGCACGGTGGGTAATTGTGTTTCATATTCGGTGGTAAGTTTTGCGCCATATTCCTGTATCGCTTTTTCAGTTGTGCTGATGGCCAGGTCGAGTATCTTGTTGACACTGACCCACTCTGGTTTGAGGGCGTCAGGGCGTGAGAACTGTAACAGGTCGGTCAGAATATCTTCCATGTAACGCACTTGATCCAGGGCAATAGTTTTGAGTTCGTCGGCTTCTTTCTGCCAGTCCTCTGCTGCTCGCTTGCCAAGTATTTGCAGGGTCATTTTAACGGATGATAACGGGTTGCGAAGGTCGTGGGCGATCATGCTGGCCATGCGTCCCATGGCTGCCAGTGATTGGGCGCCGGCCAGTTCGCGGTTGCTGGTTTTAACTTCATTTTCCAGTTGTTTGAGTTTGGTAACATCTTCCTTCACTGCCAGATAATTCGTTATGTTACCGTCGACATCGCGGATGGGTGAAATGGCAGCATATTCCCAGTACAGTTCACCACTCTTTTTGCGATTATGAAACAGGCCGTTCCAGTTCTTACCACTGGTGACGGCATGCCAGAGTTTTCGGTATTCTTCCTTGCTTGTTTCACCGGATTTT
>DAOWII010000014.1 GCA_030640985.1 Chromatiales bacterium | reverse complement strand
TTATCATCGATAACACGAAGACCGATGTCTCATTAGAAGAGATTGAGTCTGTGTTGCCCGAGCTGCCGCTGGATGAAGTTGTCGAACCATCCATCCCCCCCCTCCCCCCCCTCACCGCCGATATGCCACAGACGGAGGTGATGCTGGAATTCAGAGAGGAAAGCTGGGTGGAAATTTATGACAATGCTGGCAGGCGTTTGATATATGAGTTGGTGCCTGAAAATGAGATGCTGATGTTACAGGGAGAAGCACCGTTCAATTTATTTCTGGGCAATGCGGAAGGCGTCATGGTTGTTTATGAGAAGGCATCCTTTGACCATTCGTTATACTTAAGGGGAGAGGTGGCTCGCTTTAGTCTGGGTGATACCGCTGATAATAAAACCCCTAATATTTCTGAAGAGGAATAACGGTGCATCCAGTTAACAAAATTCAGCGCCGTTCGTCGCGGCAGATCATGGTGGGCAATGTTCCTGTAGGTGGAGATGCGCCGATCACCGTGCAAAGCATGACTAATACTGAAACCTGTGATGTGGCTGCTACTGTTGCCCAAATCCAGGCGTTGGAGAAAGTGGGAGCTGACATCGTCCGCGTTTCTGTCCCTAGCATGGAGGCCGCTGAAGCCTTTGGTGAAATCCGTGCGCAGGTGAATGTCCCACTGGTTTCCGACATCCACTTTGATTATCGTATTGCTGTTGATGTGCTGGAAAGAGGCGTTGATTGTTTACGCATCAACCCCGGCAATATTGGCCGTGAAGATCGGGTACGTGAGCTGGTTCAGTCTGCCAAAGATAAAGGTGTACCCATTCGCATCGGTGTTAATGCGGGTTCCCTGGAAAAAGATTTGCAAGTGAAATACCGTGAGCCCACGGCCGATGCCATGGTGGAATCTGCCATGCGCCATGTGGATATCCTGGATAAACTGGATTTTCCTGATTTCAAGGTGAGTCTTAAAGCCTCCGAAGTGTTTATGACTATCGAGGCCTATCGAAAACTGGCGACTCAAATTGAACAACCTTTGCATTTGGGGATTACCGAAGCGGGTGGTTTCCGTGCGGGTGCGGTTAAATCTGCCATTGGTATGGGTATGCTGCTGGCCGATGGGATCGGTGACACCATTCGGGTTTCACTGGCGGCAGATCCTGTGGAGGAGATCCGGGTGGGCTTTGATATTCTCAAGAGCCTGCATTTGCGCAGCAAGGGTATCAACCTGGTTGCCTGTCCTTCCTGTTCCCGGCAAAATTTCGATGTTATCAGTACAGTTAACGCTCTTGAACAACGGTTGGAAGATATCCTTGAACCATTGGATGTGTCGGTCATTGGTTGTGTAGTTAATGGGCCTGGTGAGGCAAAAGAAACCACCATTGGGCTGGTGGGGGGAGAGCCCAACCTGATTTATCGTGATGGTAAACCTGATCATAAGGTAGGTAATGAGCAACTGGTAGAGCATCTGGAGAAGCAGATCAGAGCCGAGGTGGCCAGGCGTCTGGAAAACCAAGACGAATCAAACTGATTAATATTGAGAAGTATTAAAGACGCAGTGAGTACTGGCACTTGCTGCGTTTTTTACGTCTGACAGCCCCATTTGACGAGCAGACTACGTTAAAATAGCCGTTCTGAGTCTTATATTGTTACCTTTGGAAGGAAGATAGTTTGGCTAAACACATCCAGTCAGTTCGCGGGATGAATGACATTCTGCCGGATGAAACATCCCGTTGGCAGTTCCTTGAGGCGAATATACGCAGGCTGTTGGCCGCCTATGGCTACAGTGAAATCCGCCTGCCTGTGGTGGAGAAAACCGAGTTATTCAAACGTTCTATCGGTGAGGTCACGGATATTGTCGAGAAGGAGATGTATACCTTCGAAGACAGAAACGGTGATAGTCTCACTTTACGTCCCGAGGGCACCGCGGGTTGCGTACGTGCTGCCATTGAGAATGGTTTGTTGCATAATCAGGTACATCGCCTCTGGTATATGGGCCCGATGTTCCGCCATGAACGCCCGCAAAAGGGGCGTTACCGTCAGTTCCATCAGGTAGGCGTAGAAGTCTTCGGCATGGCCGGACCGGATATCGATGCTGAATTGATTCTGATGAGTGCCCGCCTATGGAAGTGTATGGGGCTGGCCGATGATGTTAGCCTACAGATTAATTCACTGGGTTCGACTGCATCCCGTGCGGCTTATCGGGAAAAACTGGTTGAATATTTTACGGCTAATAAAGAACAGCTGGATGAAGATAGTTTGCGCCGTCTACAAAGTAACCCTTTGCGGATTCTTGACAGCAAAAATCCAGCAATGCAGGCACTGAATGAAGCGGCTCCCAAATTGATCAATTATCTGGATGATGAGTCCAAAGCTCACTTTGATTGCTTGTTGGCTATTCTGGATGCGACGGGACTGAGTTATGAGATAAACCCACGTTTGGTGCGGGGGCTGGATTACTACGGTAAGACAGTTTTTGAATGGGTAACCGACAAGTTGGGTGCCCAGGGAACCATATGTGCCGGAGGCCGTTTCGATGCTCTGGTCGAACAGCTGGGTAGTAAACCTGTGCCGGCTATTGGTTTTGCCATGGGCCTTGAGCGTTTGAGTTCTTTGCTGGATGAGGCCATTATTCCCCAACAGGATTATTCCCCCCACGCCTACCTGGTGCTGGTGGGAGAGGCGGCACAAACTCTGGGAATGCCTCTGGCTGAGGAGTTACGGGATCTTATTCCTAACCTGCGTTTGCAGGTACATTGCGGGGGTGGCAGTTTCAAGAGTCAGTTGAAACGGGCAGATAAAAGCGGGGCGCCACTGGCGCTGATAGTGGCCGAAGAAGAGGCGGAAAAGGGCATGGTTTCAGTTAAGTATTTACGTGAAAAAACTGAACAGTTGAGTTGTCCTAAAGCTGATTTAATTAAATTATTAACTGAATATATTAAGTACTGAAGAGGAGTTTTAGGTGGACATTTACGCATCGGAAGATCAACAAGTTGAAGCGATAAAGCAGTGGTGGAAGAAAAATGGCCGCAGTCTGATCATCGCAGTAATCATTTCGGCAGTGGCTGTTGTGGGTTGGCGTGGCTGGCAGGATGAACAGAGGGCCCAGAGTGAGGCAGCCTCTATCGAATATCAGCGTATGCTTGCCGAAGTTGAGCAGAATAATCTCGAGGGTGTATATTCCCGTGGAAAACGGCTGACGGGTAGTTATCCCAATAGTCCTTACGCGGCGTTTGCATCTTTGCAAATGGCGCGTATTGCTTTGTTGCAGGAGGATATGGAAGGTGCTGCAGCCTATTTACGCTGGGTGATGGAGAGCAGTACCGTGCCTGGCCTGGATAAGGTGGCGCGTTTACGTCTTGCCCGTGTATTAAATAGTCAGGGACGTAGTGCCGCCGCTCTGGTCTTGCTTGACGGAGTTGATGCGGGTACCTTTCTGGCTGACTTTGAAGAGACAAAAGGTGACATCCATCTAACGTTGGGTAATAAGGTTGAAGCACGTAATGCTTACAACAATGCACTTGCTGGTTATAGCGAAATACAGGAGAAGCAAACGCTTCTCAAAATGAAGTTGGATGACCTTGCGGGTGTGGAGTAAGTTTGTAGTGAAGCTTTGCTTGATTCCAGCATTATTATTTTTGTTGTCCGCATGCGCAGGGTTTGTCGCACCAAGTATTCCCCCTGTTCCTTTGACCGAGTATGAGTCGAGCTTGCAGGTCGAGCCTCTGTGGAACATACGGTTGGGCAAAGGTGTGGGGCGACACTACCTAAAACTATCTCCAGTGCTTGATGATAATATTTTGTATGCATTGGAACGGGGCAAGCAACTGGCCGCCTTCAATGCGACAAACGGCAAGTTGCTGTGGTCTGTTTTGCTAGATGCTTATATCAGTGGTGGTCTGGGTGATGGCGGAGATTTTTTGTTATTGGGGGCCGATGCTGATGTAATTGCCATCGACAAGGGTCATGGGCAAATTCGGTGGCGCACAACACTGGCAAGTGAGGTTCAGACCGCACCGGTT
>DAOWII010000017.1 GCA_030640985.1 Chromatiales bacterium | reverse complement strand
CCTAATACAAAACGAAAGTCATCAAGCTTTTTCATTTACCATTACTCACAGCACGCACTGTTAACACATTAAAAATAGACGTCATCACAATCAAAGACAAAATCAGCTATACCTTTGAACTTATGGACAGCCGCCATAGATCGTGACCAAGGACGTGAATTATAACATGGGCAATAGTACATAAGCATGCCTAATCACATTACTATTCATAGCTGCATTTAACCCCAAATAACAAAATTCATCTTATTTATCAATAAGTTAATAGCCCTCGCATAAGCGCAACTTTAAATTCATACTAAAATAGGATTATCCTGAACCAGGTAAAGTTAAAATGTCATGCCCATCTAACACATGAATATTCACTAAGTGCTTGCGTCACTGAAACTGATATACTCGATCTATGGAATAAAGAATCTGATAAAAATGCTTGAATCAAAAATAGAAACACTAAAAAACGAGCTCTGGGAACTGCGGATTGAGCACAACGACCTGGACAAGATCATTGAAGAACTTTCCAGCCAACCACATATTGATCAGATGTTAATCCGTCGAATGAAAAAACGTAAACTTCAACTAAAAGATTTAATGGGAAAGATAGAAAGTGAACTCATCCCAGATTTAAATGCCTGACAATTTCCTCATATCATGTAATGACAAAGATAGAACTACAGAAGCGTGGTTTGTCTATATATTATCTTGCAAAGATGACAGTCTCTATACTGGAATCACCCGTAATATTACCAAACGCATCCACCAGCATAATCACTGTAAATCCGGTTCAAAATATACTCGAGCAAGACGTCCTGTCGAATTGGTATACTACGAAGAGGTCGAGGGTAAATCGGCTGCGGCAAAGCGGGAGCATGAAATCAAACAGTTCCCACCCGCAAAAAAGAAAAAACTCATTATCTCAAGCCCTAACACGAATAAACAATCGTATGATATTAACAGTGTTCTGGTAAGTGCGATTGCCAAACAACTTAATAATGAGGAGGCAGTGTCTCCTCTGATTCCTCAGCAATAATTGAAGGTGTAACTATTTCCAGTTTTTTCGTAAGCACGCTAATTCTAGCATCCAGGTAAGAAATACGTTCTTGCTGTGCCGTTAAGGCATCACTAAGCTCCTGAATAGTATTTTCCTGAAAACTTAATTTTGTTTCCAGTTCAATAATATTCTGTGTCATCTTTTCTTCATTCATAACTTAATCATCAGCTACATAGAGGTTATCTAAATAGGTTTAACTGAATTCCACTGCTTACAGCCAGGGCATTGCCAGTGCATAGTTTTACCCGAGAAACCACAGTGGCCACATTCATAAGCAGGCTTATCTACCAATAAAGATGATGTCAACTGCTCAAGTTGTAGAAAACTTTCATGTTCGGAACCCACTGTTTGATTCAGTTTGAACTTTATTAAACCAATCAGTCCCTTGATTGAAGGGGTGTTCTGCAAGTAATTATCTATATACAGTACAGCTTCATTCTCACCTTGCTCTTTGGCAATAAGGTTTGATAGCGCCATGACAATTGAAATATGACCATGCACTTGCTGTAAGTGCATAAGATAATCTTTCATTTCTGGTAATTTCCCTAAAGCCTGATAACAGAGCGTTAGTGGCTCAATTATTTCACTCAAAAAATCGGGAGATTGTTGCTCAATGCGTTTTAAAATACGTATGGCAGACCTGTATGAATTCGCCTCTATTTCAAAACGGGCCTCCAGCATTGTCGCTCTAACACTATTTCGATCATCAGAAACCGCTTTCTTTAACAGCTTTTTAGCATGAGAAATATTCCTTTCCGTATAGCATAGCTCCGCTTGTTCACAATAAAAGTGCGCAATAATTTTACTTTGATTTACACCAGAGACTTGCGCCAGCCGTCGTGCAATTTGAATTGCATGTCCCCAGTCTTTTTCTTGCTGGAATATATCGAGTAATTGCTCAAGGGCCATTTTTGCATAATCGCGCCCCGAAACTAATTGTGAAAACAGGCTTTCCGCACGGTCAAGTAAACCTGCGGCCATATAATCGCGTCCAAGCTCAAACAAGGCTTCATCCCGTTGTTTTCGTGCAAGGGTGGGTCTGGCAATTAAATTCTGGTGAATGCGTATAGAACGCTCAACTTCGCCTCGCTTGCGAAAAAGTTTGGCGAGTGTCAGATGAGTTTCAACGGTATCCGAATCAACATCCAGCATACGAATAAAGACCTCAATCGCCTTATCCTGCTGCTCATTAAGAAGGTAATTTAACCCGGCAAAATATTCCGTTGAAAACTCTGGTTGTTCATACTCTCTGTCCTCTCCTTTCTGACGCTGACCTATCCACCACCCCGATAATGCAGCAAGTGGTAGTAACAAGAAAAGGAACTCTAAACCCATTAATGTTTATTCCTGATGGGGATCTCTCTCAAGTTTTTTATTTCACGCTCAGTAAGAACGATCTTCTTTCTCAGCCTGGCCAACTCACGCCTTTGTGACAAACTAAAACCCAGGCTAACCAGGATACCCAGTGATGCCCCGATAGCTATCGCCAAAACAATGAGTAAAGAGAGAGGTACCTGGATATTTCCAAGATAATAATTGAACTGCACAAGCTCCGCATTTATCGCAGCAAAACCCACGCCAATAACAACAACTAATGAGATTATAAGGAAACTCAGTATTCGTTTCATTTTAGCCCCTTTTGAATACTGCCATGGAAATCGGAATAAATTAAACTATCTATCCTCTTAATAATTACAAAACGAGGAGGTAGTGTGCTTAGTGGCTATACAAATTGAGATATGAATAGATGATGTAATTTCATCAGCTTCAAGAAAAAGTGGGAGGGTATATTTAATAATTAAACTTACCTGCTGCTGAAAGTTTAATTATAACTTTGGTGACTCTTGTTCCATACCGACATTAACACGTTCACGTAACTCCTTTCCTGGCTTGAAGTGTGGAACATACTTAGCATCCAGAGTAACCGATTCTCCTGTTTTAGGGTTACGCCCCAAACGAGGTGGTCTGTAATGTAAGGAAAAACTACCAAAACCTCGAATTTCAATTCGCTCACCAGTGGAAAGCTTAATCGCCATTTGTTCCAGCATGGTTTTGACAGCTAACTCAACATCCTTATGAGCCAATTGATTCTGCTTATGCGCGAGAATCTCGATCAATTCTGATTTCGTCATGACCTATTCCGTATCATTACAGAAAGGGATTGTGAAAAAATCCCTTTAGTCGAATAAAAAGCATGTACACCCTGCCCATGTTCAGCAACACATTTACTACCATATTGTATAATCATGGACAAGATGCACATTCCTGGTAAATATTACTCGTTTTTACCTTCCATCTGCTCCTTGAGCAAATCACCCAAGGTGGTATTTCCAGAAGCCGAGGCACTGCCAAATTCATTCATGGCTTCAGTCTCTTCATCATTATCCTTAGCTTTGATGGAAAGGTTAATCGTACGATTTTTTCGATCAACACCAATGAACTTAGCCTCAAGCTCTTCGCCTTCTTTCAGTACCGTACGCGCATCTTCGATACGGTCACGGGAAAGTTCAGAAGCCCGCAAATACCCTTCATTACCATCACCCAGATCAATAATGGCACCTTTGGCATCAATTTCCTTTACCGTACCTTTAACGATGGCTCCTTTAGGGTTCTCTGCAACATAATTAGCAAAGGGGTCTTTATCCAGCTGCTTGATTCCCAGAGAAATACGTTCACGGTCAGAATCGATGGCAAGGATAGTCGTTTCAACCTCATCACCCTTCTTGTAGCTATGTACAGCCTCTTCACCACCTTCATCCCAGGAGATATCAGACATGTGAACCAGACCATCAATACCACCGTCCAGACCAATGAATATACCGAAATCAGTAATCGACTTGATGTTCCCGGAAATTTTGTCACCCTTGTTATGGGTTGCTGCAAACACATCCCATGGGTTGGCCTGACATTGCTTAATACCCAATGAGATACGACGACGTTCACCATCAATATCCAGAACCACAACTTCAACTTCATCACCCAGTTGTACAACCTTGGAAGGATGAATATTCTTGTTAGTCCAGTCCATTTCAGAAACGTGTACCAGACCTTCAACACCCTCTTCGATCTCAACAAAACAACCGTAGTCGGTCAGATTAGTTACTTTACCAAACAGGCGAGTATCAACAGGGTAACGACGGGTAATATCCACCCATGGATCTTCACCCAGTTGTTTAAGGCCAAGGGATACTCGGGTTTTTTCAGGATCAAAGCGAAGTACTTTCACATCAATCTCACTACCGACGTCCACAATCTCGCTTGGGTGCTTAACTCGTTTCCACGCCATATCGGTAATGTGCAACAGACCATCGATACCACCGAGGTCTACAAAGGCTCCATAGTCGGTCAGGTTCTTGACGATACCCTTGACGACCATACCTTCTTGCAAACTTTTTAGCAGCTCATCACGCTCTTCACTACCTTCGGCTTCAACAACAGCACGACGAGAGACGACGACGTTGTTACGTTTTTGATCAAGTTTAATGACCTTAAACTCAAGTTCCTTACCTTCCAGATAACTGGTATCACGCACAGGGCGAACATCAACCAGTGAACCCGGCAAGAAGGCACGAACATTATCCAGTTCAACAGTGAAGCCACCACGCACTTTATCAACAATACGACCGGTAACGGTCTCATCGGCATCCTGGGCTTTTTGTAAACGGATCCATGATTCAGCACGTTTTGCTTTTTCACGGGATAGACGAGTTGCGCCAAAACCATCCTCTAAGGACTCAAGGGCAACAGCAACCTCATCACCCACAGCGATTTCCAACTCACCACTTTCATTCTTGAATTGCCAAAGGGGAATAACACCTTCGGACTTTAGACCGGCATTTACGATAACCACATCATTGCCGATGTGTTCTACGTGACCTGTGAGAATTGCGCCAGGGCGCATTTCGGATTTAATTAGACTCTCTTCAAAGAGTTCAGCAAAGCTCTCGCTCATCGCGGCATAACCAAAAGTAAGGCCGTATTGAAATTTATAAACGGAAAAACTATTTCGATACGGGTTAGTTAGTATTCAGCCCAGACACATTGTCAGGACCACCATTATTTATATAGCACCCTGGCTTCAACAAACACTTCAGTAAGCATTAAGAAGTTCAGGCGATATATTTGCGGCACACATCCGCTACCTTTTCAAAGACCTCATCAATACCCAATACAGAAGTATCAATAATGACAGCATCATCCGCTGGCTTCAGCGGGGAGACACTGCGAGTGCGATCACGACGATCACGTTCCTCAATCTCTTCAACAAGACTGCGTAATTTAACATCTAACCCCTTTTCTTTCAACTGCTTATAGCGCCTTTCAGCCCTCACCTCAGCAGTTGCCGTTAAAAAGATTTTAACCTCGGCATCAGTGAAAACCGTGCTGCCCATGTCCCTGCCATCAGCCACCAATCCTGGTAGCTGCCGGAAGTCCCTTTGGCGCTGCAGCAAAGCCTGTCGAACCTCTGGAATCGCCGCGACCTTTGAGGCCACAGTAGCGCACTGCTCAGTCCGGATATCAGCACTAACCTCTTGATTTTCAAGCACAACATGAACATTCCCTTGCTTATCCACAGGAAACGACACATCGAGTTTTTCTGCCTCAGTCACCAGGGCGAGTGTGTTTTGCAGGGCAATAGTGTGACGTTCGGCCGCCAGCGCCAGTAAGCGGTAGAGAGCACCACTATCGAGAAAGTGCCAACCAAGCTCCCGGCTCAGCAAATGGCTAATGGTGCCTTTTCCAACCCCACTCGGACCATCAATGGTGATAACTGGAATCAATTCGGTATTCATAACACGTCCCTTGCCCTTAATATTAATCTTTCTGGCTAATGTTCAGACCCGCTGTTTGGGCCAGGGTCACAAAATCCGGGAAAGAGGTGTTCACGTTAGCGCAGTTGTGGATCGTGATGGGTCCAGAGGCACGCAGAGCCGCCATGGCAAAAGCCATGGCAATACGGTGATCACCATGACTTTCTACAGTTCCAGTTTGCAATTGTCCGCCCTGGATCACCATGCCATCAGCGGTCGGCCGGGCATCGATGCCCAGCACCTGCAGGCCATCGGCCATGGCCTGGATACGGTCGCTCTCCTTAACCCGGAGTTCCTCTGCACCAGTCAGGACAGTCTCCCCTGTCGCACAGGCAGCAGCCACAAACAGGGCCGGAAACTCATCAATGGCCAGGGGCACCTGTTCTTCAGGGATACGAATACCTTGCAGTTGACTGCCTCGCACACGTATGTCCGCCACCGGCTCACCACCCACTTCACGTTCATTGTTGAGGCTAAGATCGGCGCCCATTAGCCGTAAAATATTAATGACCCCAACACGAGTGGGATTGATCCCCACATGTTCCAGCAGTAAGTCCGAACCCTTGGCAATAGCGGCACCGACCATAAAAAAAGTAGCCGAAGAGATGTCCGCAGGAACATCTATTTTGCGACCGGTGAGCTTACCGCCACCGACGACACAGGCAGTACTACCCTCTCGCTCAACGCTATATCCAAAACCCTCCAACATACGTTCTGTATGGTCACGGGTAGGTGCTGGTTCAGTCACACAGGTCTTTCCGTCAGCATAGAGGCCTGCCAGTAATAAACAGGACTTCACCTGGGCGCTGGCCATGGGCATTGTGTAATTAATCCCCTGCAAACGGCTTCCACCGTTTACCTTTAATGGAGGACTCCCGTCTGCTGAACTATCTACCTTGGCACCCATACTGGCCAAAGGGTCTGTCACCCGTTTCATCGGGCGAGTCGACAGTGAGTGATCGCCGATCATTTCCACGTCAAATGCCTGCCCCGCCATCAAACCCGCCAAAAGGCGTATGGAGGTTCCGGAATTGCCCAGATAAACAGGCTCGGAGGGCGCTTGCAGACCATGGAGGCCAACCCCCTGAATGGTCACTTGACCATTTACAGGCCCATCAATTTTCACGCCCATAGCACGGAACGCATTCAGGGTGGCCAGATTATCTTCACCTTCGAGAAAGCCAGTGACTTCAGTGGTGCCCTCTGCGATGGAACCCAGCATAATCGAACGATGGGAAATAGATTTATCACCGGGTACGCGAATATCGCCAGTGAGTTTGCCACCGGGCGCAGCTTTAAAAATAATATTCTCGGACATAGTTAATCGTTTAGTTGGAGCTCTGGTTATTTGGAACAGTGCTCTCGGCAAAATGTTCCCGGGCGGCCTTGGCATGCTTGAAAACACGCATCAGGTATTCACTATCAGCGTTATTAATCGCCTCTGTCAGTTTGGCGAGATCGCCACTGAAAGTTTCCAGCACCTTGAGCAGAGCTTCGCGGTTGGCCAGACAGATATCATGCCACATGGCCGGATCACTGGATGC
Organism: Chromatiales bacterium; assembly: GCA_030640985.1. GTDB lineage: Bacteria > Pseudomonadota > Gammaproteobacteria > Thiohalomonadales > Thiohalomonadaceae > DAOWII01. The sequence goes on along the minus strand of DAOWII010000017.1, from coordinate 11,283 downwards.
AATACGAGTGAAGTCAGTGAAACCACCGGCGGCATAACGAAAAATTTCTGCCTGTACCTCGCCCTGAGCAAGAGAATCCACCAGGGTATAGGCCAGTACGTGGGGCAGATGACTGGTCGCGGCCAGCACTTCATCGTGATGCTGAACACCCATTTCTTCCACATGGGCACCGGTCTGTTGCCACATGTTACGTACAGTCTTTATTGCTTCAGGCCGAGTATCAGAAAGGGGAGTTAAAATTACACGACGGCCTTGATAAAGTTCTGCAAAAGAGGCGTCCACGCCATTTTTTTCCGTGCCGGCAATGGGATGACCTGGAACCAGATTGGCAGGCACTTCCCCAAAGGCTTGCTGAGCGGCAATAACCACTGAGCCCTTACTGCTGCCCACATCGGTGAGCACGGTATTATCCGCAAGATGGCCTGCCATGGCAGAAAAAACTGAAGCCATCGCACTCACTGGAACAGCGACAACAACGATATCGGCACCAGCAACCGCATGGGCGACATCAAGTTCGAAACGATCAATAACACCTAGATCGCAGGCCTTTTCCAACTCCGCTTGATCACGGCCGCAGCCAACAATTTCATTACAGGCATTGGCCTGCTTTAAGGCACGCGCCAGCGAACCACCGATAAGTCCAACGCCAATAATACAAAGGCGATTAATCATTGCTGCCTAGATATCCCGGCCGATTACCTGGGCGATACCTTTCAACTCACCCATGAGATCTTTCAGTTCCTGTGGCGTCAATGCCTGATCGGCATCACACCATGCTTCACAGGGGTTGGGGTGCATTTCCACCAACAGGCCATCAGCACCGGCAGCAATGGCCGCACGGGACAGGGCTGGTACCATCCATGCCTTACCACCCGCATGGCTGGGGTCAACAATAACGGGCAGGTGAGTCTCTTTTTTCAATACCGGAATCGCTGTGACATCCAGCACATTGCGGTAATAAGTTTCAAAGCTTCGAACACCGCGCTCACAGAAGATGATGTCATGGTTACCTCCGGCGGCGATATACTCAGCGGCCATCAGCCACTCGCTAATAGTGGCAGACATACCGCGCTTCAAGATCACCGGTTTTTTGATCCGCCCTACCTCTTTGAGTAGATCAAAGTTCTGCATATTACGGGTACCGATCTGGATAACATCCACATCATGTTCCATAAAGGTATCCAGCATGCGCACATCCATCAGCTCGGTGACGATGGGCAGATTGTGTTTCTCTGCGGCATTACGAAATAGTGTCAGCCCCTCCTCGCCTTTACCCTGGAAACTATAGGGACTGGTTCGAGGTTTGAATGCGCCACCACGCATCAACCGGCAACCTGCATCCGCGACACCCTGAGCCGCCAGATTCATCTGTTCCTGGGTCTCAACAGAACAGGGACCGGCGATAACCTGTATCTGATTACCGCCCAGTTTGATGCCCTTGATGTCCACCACACTATCTCCCTTGTGGAAGGAACGGGCCACGATTTTATAGGGCTTCATTACACGGATCACATCTTCAACACCAGGCAGTGCCTGTATCGATTCCTTGTCAATTTTGTTTTCATCGCCAATGGCGCCGATCACGGTACGCTCAACTCCCTGGGACACGTTGCTATCCAGGCCCATCGCAGCAAGACGATCTACCACTGCTTTAATCTGCGCTTCACCGGTTTCCGAACTCATGATGATAATCATGTTAATAATTCTCTCACTCTCTTTAATACGTTTATTCTGTTCCTTTCGGAACCCTTATTTAAAAATATATGTCAAAGACTATGCGCCAAGTACTTTGCGCAAAGCCGTAATAAATCGTTCATTTTCTTCAGGCAAACCTACTGTCACCCGAATATGATTGGGCATATTATAATTGGCCACGGGCCGAACAATCACCCCTTCATACAATAATGCCTCATAAATATCACTGCCGGCTCGTCCCACATCCACCGCAATAAAATTGCCGGAGGAAGGGATAAAGGACAGACCCATCGTTGTAAACTCACTTTCCAGACGCGCCATACCTTCACGATTCAGGCGCAAACTCTCTGACAAATGAGCCCTGTCTTCCAGCGCGACACAGGCAGCTCCCATGGCGAGGCTATTTACATTAAAAGGCTGTCGCACCCGATTCAAAAGATCGGCCAGCTGCGGGTGTGATACTCCATAACCAATACGCAGTCCCGCCAGACCATAGGCCTTGGAGAAAGTACGCGTCACCACCAGGTTTGGATATTGCGCCAGCCATTGTATCCCATCGGGATAATCATCGCGGCCAAAATCTGCATCATGGGCATAATCAAAATAGGCCTCATCCAGCACCACGATGATATTTTCCGGCACCCCTTTGAGAAAGGCCTGCAGCTCTGTCGCCCCCAGGCAGGTCCCTGTGGGGTTGTTCGGGTTGGCAATAAAGATCAGACGGGTCTTATCCGTAATGGCTTCAGCCATGGCCTGCAGATCGTGCCCCCAGTCACGGGTCGGCGTAATTACAGCTTTTGCCCCGACAGCCTGGGTCACAATAGGATAAACCGCAAAGGCATGTGCCGAGAATACCACCTCATGTTCCGGCGTCAAAAAAGTACGGGCCAGGAGTTCCAGAATATCATTGGAGCCATTGCCCAGGGTGATTTGTTCTAGTACCACACCGTGAGACTCGGCCAGCATCGCTTTTAATTTAAAACCATTACCATCGGGGTAACGCGCCAACTCAGGCAGGCAAGACTGAATGGCCTCCATTACCTTCTGGCCTGGTCCCAGTGGATTTTCATTGGAAGCCAGTTTAATAGCATTGTTCACCCCATAACGACGCTCCAGCTCTTCTATGGGAAGACCCGGTTGGTAGGGATGCAAGGTAGAAACGCCCGGTGCAGCAATCGAGAGAAAATCAGTCATAGTGGGGGTAAATTACAAAACGGCTTTCGGATAAGATCCAAGCACTTTAAACAGCGAGGTTTCCTTTTCCAGGGCCTGTAGTGCGTTTGCCACGGTGGCATCATCCATATGCCCATCAATATCGATAAAGAAAACGTATTCCCAAATACCCTGCTTGGTGGGCCGCGATTCAATACGTGTCATGGAAATATTATTACTAGCCAGGGGATTCAATAACTTGAACAAAGCCCCCGACTGATTACGGGTTGCTACCAACAGTGATGTTTTATCACTACCTGAAGCCGCCGCGACCTGTTTACCCAATACCAGAAAACGGGTGGTATTATCGGGGTGGTCCTCAATATTACTTGCAAGTGTAGTAAGCCCATATTGTTCCGCCGCCATTTCACCAGCGATCGCAGCAGCTCCTGTTTCATTTGCGGCAAGACGTGCAGCCTCGGCATTACTACTAACACTTTGACGTTCCACGCCACTCAAGTGTGCATCCAGCCACTCCCGACATTGGGCCAGCGATTGTCCATGGGAATAAATTCGTTTCACCTCTGACATATCATCCATCTGCCCCAGAAGGTGATGATGAATACGTAGCTCAACTTCACCAATAATTTTTAATGGTGAGTTGAGCAACATATCCAAAGTATGATTAACGACACCTTCAGTGGAGTTTTCAACCGGCACTACGCCATAGTCGGCACCACCCGCTTCTATTTCACGGAATATTTCATCAATAGCACCCAATGGGCAGGTATTCACTGAATGACCGAAATGTTTTAACGCAGCCGCCTGAGTGAAGGTGCCTTCCGGTCCCAGATAGGCAATCGACATGGTCTTTTCCAGCGCAAGACAGGCGGACATCAATTCACGAAACAGGCGCGCCATTTCTTCATCACCCAGCGGCCCCTGGTTACGTTCTTTTATTTTTTGCAGAATCCGCGCTTCGCGCTCAGGCCGGTAGAAGTTTGCATCATCCCCGGCAGATTGCTTCAGCGCACCCACTTCCTGGGCCAGAGAGGCACGCTCATTAATAAGCTGCTGGATTTGCTCATCCAGGCTATCAATGCGCTCGCGAATCCCCTGTAATTTTTTGTCTTCAGCCATGTTCTGCATTCAATACGTAATGGTTTCTAATTAACTGGAACTTTAGCCTATCAAGCGCACCGATAAAACACCATCAATGGCTGACATACCCTGCACCACTGTATCAGGTACCTCCTTGTCCACATCCACCAAGGTGTATGCCAGATCGCCACGGGATTTATTCAACATATCCAGAATATTCAAATCACCCTTGGCCAGCTCAGTGGATATCTGACTCAACATATTGGGCACATTACTATTCACTATCGCCAGGCGGTGACCCGCTGTGCGGGGCATCCGTACTTCAGGAAAGTTCACTGAATTATGGATATTACCGTTTTCCAGATAATCCTTGATTTGCTCCGCCACCATAATGGCGCAATTATCTTCTGCCTCTGTGGTTGATGCCCCCAGATGCGGCAAGGTAATCACTCGTTCATGGTTTTTTAACAGGTTAGAGGGAAAGTCAGTGACATAGGCGTACACCTTGTCAGTCTTGATAGCCTCAGAGACGGCACTGTCATCTACAATTCCCTTGCGGGCAAAATTCAACAGCACCACATTATCTTTCATATTGGCTAAACGTTCAGCGTTTACCATGTTACGCGTAGCATCAATGAGGGGCACATGGAAGGTCAGGTAATCGACCTGGGGCACCATTTCATCGAAGCTGCCCGCTTTTTGTACATCAGAAGAAAGCTGCCAGGCGCCTTCGACGGTCAGGCCGGGGTCAAAACCAATGACGTTCATACCCAGGGCATTGGCTGCATTGGCCACTGAACGACCTATGGCCCCCAGGCCCACCACACCCAAGGTGCGACCTGGCAATTCAAAGCCACCGAAGTTTTTCTTGCCCGCTTCAGTTTGTTTATTAATGCTGTCGTCATCACCTTCAAGGTTTCGTGCAAAATCCCAACCCTGACAAATATTACGACTGGCCATTAACATCGCTGCCAACACCAGTTCTTTCACTGCATTGGCATTAGCGCCAGGGCTATTAAATACAGGGATACCCTGTGCACTCATTTTATCTACGGGAATATTATTCACCCCGGCACCGGCACGGCCCACCGCCTGTAACGAAGGTGGTATTTCCATGTCATGCATATTAAAGGAACGCAACAGGATGGCATCCGGATGTTGAATTTCCGAGGCAACCTCGTAGCTGTCGCGAGGCAGACGTTCCAGTCCGGTTACGGAGATGTTATTCAGGGTGAGAATTTTGTGCATTTTATTACCCATGTTTTAAATGCAAAGACGCAGAGAAGATCATTCGTCAAAATTGATTAAATAAAAACCTAATTTCTTTTGTATTCTTTGTGCCCACGGGGCATAAACGAACTCTGCGTCTTCGCGTCCTTTGCGTTAAAAGTATTACTTCAACCGTTTCGCTTTTCGAAGTCAGCCATGAAGCTGACCAACGCATCCACGCCCTCTTCCGGCATAGCATTGTAAATACTGGCACGCATACCACCAACACTGCGATGGCCCTTCAACGTTACCAGTCCGATTTCCTTTGCCTCGGCCAGGAAGGTGGCATCCAGATCTGCATTGGCCAATGTAAAGGGTATGTTCATCAAGGAACGACAGTCGAGTGCTACCGGGTTCGCATAAAAATCTGAATTATCGATGGCCGCATAAAGCTTTCCAGCCTTGCGTTCATTAATCGCCGCCATGCCGGCAAGACCACCCTTTTCTTTCAGCCACTCAAACACCAAACCTGCCAGATACCAGCCATAGGTGGGCGGTGTGTTATACATGGAATCAGTGTCCACATGGGTCTGATAGGAAAACATGGAAGGCGTACCGGCGATGGTCTCACCGATCAAGTCGTCACGTACGATCACAACGGTCAATCCAGCGGGACCGATATTTTTTTGCGCCCCCGCATAAATCACACCGTATTTACTTACGTCCATGGGACGGGAAAGTATTGTGGAAGACATGTCTGCCACCAACGGCACATCGCCGGTCTCTGGCAGATAAGGGAATTCAACACCCCCGATAGTTTCATTGGGGGTAAAATGCACATAGGCAGCATCGGCACTTAACTGCAATGCATTCTGGGCGGGAACATTACTACCATCCCCTTCACCGGCAATATTCACTTCGCAATAACGTTTGGCTTCGGCAATAGCCTTTTTAGACCAGGCGCCGGTATTAATGTAATCCGCCCCGGTTTTACCGCGCAGCAAATTCATCGGCACCATGGCAAACTGACTGGAGGCACCGCCTTGCAGGAACAGCACTTTGTAATTAGCAGGGATCGCCATCAACTCACGCAGATCGGCCTCGGCTTTTTCTGCGATGGACATGAACTCTTTACCGCGATGACTCATTTCCATGACGGACATACCTGAACCCTGCCAGTCTAGCATCTCGTCCCGGGCTTTTTGAATCACGGCCTCAGGCACCATGGCCGGACCAGCACTGAAATTAAATACACGAGCCATATTGTCCCTCACCTTACTTATTTCTAGTTAAAAAGTTAGTCGTTTAATGAGTGTTATCTGAGCGTAGTTTTATTCTTGCTCATCGCCCTGGCTTCCTGAATCCTGATTACCTGTCTCCTGGGTTCCAACCTCATCACCAGAATCGACCGTATCCGTGGCTTCAATACCAGACACCTCATCATCTTCTTCAGTTTCTTCAATGCGGTCCACACCACAGAGTTTTTCATCGTCCGCCACATTGATTAAGCGTACACCCTGAGTATTACGACCCATACTTGAAACTTCAGCAACACGGGTTCGTACCAACGTGCCCGCATCACTAATCAGCATTACATCATGTTCATCGTTGGCCAATACCGCGCCCACCACCGGGCCATTACGGTCGCTGGTCTGGATAGAAATCACACCCTGACCACCGCGGCCATGGACTGGGTAATCTTCAATGGGGCTACGCTTGCCATAACCTTTTTCCGTTGCGGTCAACACATAACCTTCATCGGCAATAATCAGTGAAATCACCCGTTGGTCTGCTGGCAGGCGAATACCACGCACACCACGGGAAACACGTCCCATGGGACGCACATGGCTTTCATTAAAGCGAATCACCTTACCCGCACTACTGAACAACATGATGTCACGGCTACCATCGGTGATATCCACACCAACCAGTTGATCATCATCGGCCAAATCCACCGCGATGATGCCGTTGGCACGCGGGCGGGAGAAGTTTTTCAGTGAGGTCTTTTTAACCGTACCCTTGTCCGTGGCCATAAAGACAAACTTGTCTTCTTCAAACTCACGCACAGGTAAAATCGCGTTAATACGCTCGTCCTGCTCCAGAGGCAACAGGTTAACGATGGGTTTACCGCGGGCAGCGCGTCCTGCCTGGGGCAGTTCATAGACCTTGAGCCAGTAAACCCGGCCACGGCTGGAGAAACAAAGAATGGTATCGTGGGTATTGGCCACGAACATCTTGTCGACAAAATCCTCTTCCTTAACAGCAGTCGCCGACTTGCCACGACCACCCCGTTTTTGCGCACGGTAATCACTCAAGGGCTGGGATTTAGCGTAACCTTCGTGAGAGAGGGTCACCACCACATCCTCTTCACTGATCAGATCTTCAAGAGTCAGGTCGACCTTTTTATCGCGGATCTCGGTACGACGTTCGTCACCGTATTGATCACGTACTGCCACCAGTTCATCACGGATCACCGTCATCAAGCGAACAGCACTATTGAGAATATCAAGTAGATCCTCAATAACACCCAGCAACTCCTTGAATTCAGTAATAATTTTATCTTGTTCAAGACCGGTAAGGCGGTGCAGACGCAGCTCCAGAATTGCCTGGGCCTGGGACTCAGACAAATGATACTGACCGTCTACCAAACCAAACTCTTTGCCCAAACCATCAGGACGGGAGGCTTCCGCCCCGGCACGGGCCAGCATGTCTTTTACGATGCCCGATTCCCAGCTTGTTGCCACTAATTTAATTTTGGCCTCTGCCGGACTCGCGGCGCTCTTGATCAGCGCAATCACTGGATCAATATTGGCCAGTGCAACGGCCAGCCCTTCCAGCACATGGGCACGATCCCGCGCCTTGCGCAGTTCAAAAATCGTGCGCCGGGTGACGACTTCTCGACGGTGGCGAATGAAGGCATCAATGATCTGTTTCAGGTTCATCAACTTGGGCTGGCCATCCCCCAGGGCGACCATATTGATGCCAAACACACTTTGTAACTGGGTGTGTTTATACAAATTATTGAGCAATACCTCTGGGATTTCACCGCGCTTGAGCACGATAACCATGCGCATACCGTCTTTATCAGACTCATCGCGAAGCCCGGAAATACCTTCTATCTTTTTGTCTTTAACCAGTTCGGCGATCTTTTCCAGCAGACGTGCCTTGTTCACCTGGTAGGGTAACTCGGTTACGACAATGCTTTGGCGACCCGACTCAGAAGTCTCAACTTCACTGAGGGCGCGGACATAAATACGACCACGACCGGTGTGATAGGCCTCATGGATGCCAGCGCTACCGTTAATAATGCCGGCAGTAGGGAAATCCGGACCAGGTATATGTTCCATCAAACCGGGAATACTAATATCCGGGTCATCAATGGTGGCGAGACAGGCATTTACCACTTCGATCAAATTGTGGGGTGGAATATTGGTGGCCATACCCACCGCGATACCGGCAGAGCCGTTGATCAGCAGATTGGGTAGACGGGTGGGCAGTACTGCTGGCTCACTTTCTGATTCATCGTAATTGGGGATGAAATCAACGGTTTCCTTGTCGATATCCAGTAGCAGCTCATGGGCGATTTTGGCCATACGCACTTCGGTGTAACGCATGGCAGCGGCAGAATCACCATCGACGGAACCAAAGTTACCCTGTCCATCGACCAGCATATAACGCAGGGAGAAAGGCTGGGCCATACGTACGATGGTGTCATAGACAGCGGTATCACCATGAGGATGGTATTTACCAATCACGTCACCGACCACACGGGCAGACTTTTTGTAGGGTTTATTGTAGTCGTTGCTCAGTTCACGCATGGCGTAAAGCACGCGCCTGTGCACTGGTTTCAGGCCATCACGAACATCAGGGAGGGCTCGCCCCACGATTACACTCATGGCGTAATCCAGATAGGACTGCTTCATCTCCTCCTCAATATTGATCGGGAGAACTTCCTTTGCGAACTCTGTCATCGAAAAACCACCGCTTTCATCATTCTTGTTACGTATCGGACTGCCGGAAAGGCCAGGGGTCAGGCCAGCATCTAACTCGTACTTAAACCAGGTATTTAACCCTTAGTTATAAATAAGCTAAACGCGAAAATCCGGTCGATTGTACCACGTTCACCCCAACCACTGCATCTTGGAAAAATGCCATGAGAATGAAAATAAGGCCGTCTAAGAGCAAAAGAAGGGATAAACGATCAGCTTTTTTCCATTAGTGCGAGCATCTTTTCCCTGTTGGGTGCTAAAACCACACCCTTCTCAGTGACAATGGCATCCACCAGCGCTGCAGGCGTCACATCAAAGGAGGGATTCCAGCCCTCTGCACCCATTGCCGCTACCCGCTGATCATTGAGGCATAGCACCTCCTCCGTCGGACGCTGCTCGATGGGGATCTGTTCGCCGCTGGCAATAGACATATCAATGGTCGAGGTGGGCGCTACCACCATGAACTTCACCCCGTGATGACGGGCGTTGATGGCCGCACTATAGGTACCGATTTTATTGGCCACGTCACCATTAGCGGCAATGCGATCCGAGCCAACAACCACCCACTGCACCTTGTCCAGCTTCATCAGGTGAGCAGCGGCGCCATCGGCCAGCAGGGTCACGGGGATATCATCCTGTAGCAACTCCCAGGCAGTGAGCCGTGCCCCTTGTAACCAGGGACGAGTCTCATCGGCATACACCTGGGCGACCTTACCCAAGCGATGAGCACTACGTATCACCCCCAGGGCGGTGCCATAACCACCAGTGGCCAGGGCTCCGGCATTGCAATGGGTCAAGACCCCAATACCCTGCTCTTCCATGAGAGCAGCACCCAGCTCACCCATGGTGTGGTTGGCTGCTATATCCTCGGCATGAATGGCGATGGCCTCCGCCAAAAGGGCTTCAATGGGATCACCGGCTTGTAAAGCCTGTATGCACTTTTCCATTCGCTCCAACGCCCAGAACAGATTTACCGCCGTTGGCCGGGACTGTGCCAGCACTTCCATGTCCTGCTCAATCGTCTCACGCCAGTTTTCTTCTGACTGTTTAAATCGCGCAGCTGCCGCCAGCACCACACCATAAGCGGCAGTAATTCCAATAGCAGGCGCTCCCCGTACCACCATATTGCGTATTGCTGTGGCGACCAAATCGGCATCGTCATAATCCAGATACACTTCCTGTTGTGGCAACAGGCGTTGATCAAGCAGGCGCAGTTTATTGTTATGCCATTGAATCGCTTTGCTTGCATCATTCAAGGCCGGGGTATTCCGGGCGCTCATACATGCGTACTCATAATAGATAGTCCTGCTGAATCATAGAAAAAGTAGAAGTTTACCCTCTTGCAAAGGACACGTCTTGTAATGACTCCTGTCCGGAAAATACTAAATCAGGTGAAAAACCTGATAAATCATTGAATTATCTGTCATAGGCCATATAATCTTGTCCATACATTTCCCATATTTATAAATTCCTAACTACTTATACTTTTCTAGCTACTTTAAGGACACCTCCAGATGCAAATCAGCAAAAACAAAGTCGTATTCATCGATTACACTCTGAAAGATGATGACGGCAACGTCATTGACAGTTCTCAGGGACGTGAGCCCCTGCCCTTTATCCAGGGCGTCGGTAATATTATTCCCGGACTGGAAAATGCACTGGAAGGTAAAGCCGTTGGCGATAGCTTGCAGGTTTCTATCCCACCAGCAGAGGCTTACGGTGAGCGCAATGATGAGATGGTTCACGCGGTACCACGCAAAATGTTTGAGACGGCTGATGATCTGGAGGTAGGTATGCAGTTCCAGACCCAGAGCGAAGCCGGCATGCAAGTGGTTACCGTTGTCGGCATTGAAGAGGAAGATGTAATGGTCGATGCCAACCATCCCCTGGCCGGTGCAACCCTGAACTTCGATGTCGCAGTGATGGATATCCGTGACGCCAGCGAAGAAGAACTGGAACATGGACATGTCCATGGACCCGGCGGTCACGACCACGGCGAAGATTGATAATCGGGTAACTCACCTACATCAGTCGGTACCAGAAAGGGCCGGGCAACGTTAAGTTGACCCGGCCTTTTTCATCTTGGGTCTAGGACTATAAAGGGAGCAGATACGAATTTCTTAATTTCCTCATCTGT
>DAOWII010000123.1 GCA_030640985.1 Chromatiales bacterium | reverse complement strand
ATTCCGCTCGGAAAAAATACTTTCAGATCAGCTTCTGGAAAAAGCGAAATCAGGCAATGTCACCATTGAGTGGAATTATGAGACCGACGAAATCCTGGGCGATGATGCGGGCGTCACCGGTGTCCGTATAAAAAACACTCAAGACAACAGCACCAAGGAAATCGATGTTCATGGTGTATTTGTCGCCATCGGGCACCGCCCCAACACTGATCTGTTTACCGGGCAACTGGATATGCACAATGGTTATCTTAAGGTGCAAACTGGCAGCGAAGGCAATGCCACCATGACCAGTAAAGCTGGCATATTCGCCGCCGGTGATGTCGCCGATCACATCTATCGTCAGGCAATAACCTCTGCTGGAACAGGCTGCATGGCGGCCCTTGATGCCGAGCGTTATCTGGAAAACCTTGAAACCGCATCCTGATGTCACTCTCATAGTGATTTTCGCTTCATATGGATATCACACTAGAGAGTAAACTTAGTACCATCGTCCCTGAGCAATGGAATGCCCTGGAAGGCGGAATCGACTCCCCCTTTTTACGCCATGAATTTCTGGCCGGACTGGAGCAGCATGGCTGCGTAGGTAAACATTGGGGCTGGTTACCGCAACATCTGCTGCTTTGGGATAAAGAACAACTCATCGGCGCACTCCCCATGTATCTCAAGGATAATTCCTACGGTGAGTTTGTCTTTGACATGGCCTGGGCCGATGCCTATCGCCGTGCCGGTCTGGACTATTATCCGAAACTGGTTGTCAGTGTACCCTATACACCGGCGACGGGACCTCGCCTGTTAACGGTGAAAGATGAACGGCAAACACAGGCGAAGAGAATGCTTGTGGATGCAGCCCTTGAACATGCACAAACACTGGGAATCTCTTCCCTGCACTTTCTGTTTACCACTGAGAGTGACACTCAGCAATTAACCTCGCAGGGATTGATGCGCCGCACCGGCTGCCAATACCATTGGCAGAATCAGAATTATCGCGACTTCGATGACTACCTGGAACAAATGACCTCACGACGTCGTAAGGAAATTCGCCGTGAACGTCGACGAGTACGTGAAGCCAGCATCGAAATCGAAATACTCAATGGGCATCAGGCGACTGAACAACATTGGGACACCTTCTATCATTTTTATACCAGCACCTTTGAAAAATATTACGGACATGCGACTTTAAGCAAAGCATTTTTCAAACACCTGGGGAAGTCTTTACCTGACAGTGTCGTACTAGTGCTTGCTCGTCATGAAGACCGGTATGTGGCTGGTGCTTTAAACCTGTGCAGTGGGGATACCCTGTATGGTCGTCACTGGGGTTGTGACGCACAATTCCACAGTCTGCACTTTGAGGCCTGCTACTATACGGGTATCGAATATTGTATCAAACACGGTCTGAAATACTTTGAACCCGGTGCTCAGGGTGAGCACAAAGTTTGGCGCGGTTTTTTACCCCGCCCCACCTGGTCTGCCCATTGGTTAGCCGAACCCATGTTTGCTGATGCAGTCAAAGATTTCCTTAAACGTGAGGAACACAGTATGCAAAGCTATATGCAAGAACTCGCCGCACATTCACCATTCAAAAGTGAGACCGCATATAATTCTCCGGAAAAGTCCAGGCTTTAGGGAGACATCAACACCATGACTGCACAAGCGCCCTTCTGGCTTGACCCACAAGATGCCCGCTATCGTTTCCCCGATCCAGGGCTTGCCCTCAGGGAACCCAATGGTTTACTCGCTCTTGGGGGAGACTTGAGCCCACAACGCCTGCTTGCTGCCTATCGTAAAGGAATCTTTCCCTGGTACAACGAGGGTCAACCCATTTTATGGTGGAGTCCTGAGCCCCGTGCGGTGTTGTATCCCGATAGAATTAAAGTTTCCCGTAGTCTGCGCAAGACCCTGAAAAAGAAACTCTACACAGTCACCATGGATCAAGCCTTTGATAAAGTTATCAATGCCTGCGCCGCGCCACGACAAAATGAACCCGGCACCTGGATATTGGCTGAAATGAAGCAGGCCTATTGTCAGCTTCATCAGCTGGGATATGCCCATTCGGTTGAATGTTGGAACAATGGTAAATTAGTGGGCGGACTCTATGGGGTTGCTATTGGCAAGGTCTTTTTCGGCGAATCCATGTTCTCCCGTGAAACCGATGCCTCCAAGGTGGCTTTTGTTCATCTGGCCGGGCAGTTGCACCAATGGGAGTATGGCTTGATTGATGGTCAGGTCAGCTCGGCACATTTAACCAGTCTTGGTGCAGAGGAAATCCCTCGTCAGGAATTTCTAACACAACTGGAACATCTATGTGAGCAGAAATCGGTTGCTGGACCATGGCAATTGAACTGGCAGTTTGGAGCTTGAGCTATGACACAAGACTCTTCAGCTGCGGGTACATTGCAACAATTAGCTTTTTATACCACTGAGGTGCATCCCTGTGCTTACTTGGCTGATCGGGAGGCGGTTAATCTGCTTGCTGATCCCGCTGCCACGATGAGTACTGAAACCTACAGCACTCTGATCAATCTTGGATTTCGTCGCAGTGGTAGCAATGTGTATCGTCCCCACTGCCCCCATTGCCAGCAATGTATCCCTGTGCGTGTACCTGTAAATAACTTTAGTCCCAGCCGTAGTCAACGCAGGGTTCAGCGCCTCAATCAAGACCTGTCTGTGACCATCAAAGATGCGAAGTTCCAACAGGAACATTACGACCTCTATCGACGTTATATTCACAGTCGCCATGCCGGAGAAGGAATGGATAGCGATGACCCTGAGCAATATGCCCGCTTTCTCATCAGTGACTGGTGTGATACCCGTTTTGTGGAATTTCGTTGCCAGCAAAACTTACTGGCAGTCGCTGTGATGGACTACCTGCCAGGTGGACTCTCTGCTGTGTATACTTTTTTTGAACCGGATACCGCTAAGCGCAGCCTTGGTAGCTATGCCATATTGTGGGGAATCCAGCAAACACAACAACTTAAGCTGCCTCACCTGTATCTAGGTTACTGGATTGAGCAGAGTCCGAAAATGAGTTACAAAAGCAACTATCGCCCGCTAGAGGGATTCCATCAGAACGACTGGCGCCCGATATAAGTTATATCGCTAAATGTGACCCCACCTATGCCAGTATTCCTCCCCACTCTCTTCTAAATGCAAAATTTCACTTTGAAAACTTACGCAAATTCAGGCATCATGCGGGGTTATACAAGGCATATCACCTTATTAGGTGAAGACAACAGATAAGCGAGCACTATTACTGAATGGCAAAAGAAGAAGGCATTGAAATGGAAGGGACGGTGATTGACACCCTTCCAAACACTATGTTCCGGGTCGAACTGGAAAATGGTCACGTGGTTACCGCCCACATATCGGGGAAGATGCGTAAGCACTATATCCGCATTCTTACGGGTGACAAGGTCACCGTGCAACTGACTCCCTACGATCTAACCAAGGGTCGTATTACATTCCGCGCCCGTTAAGTCTGGTTCCAAAAGCAGTCCTCCAGGATTCCCCGACTCTATAACAAAAACGCCCTGGACAGCGATGCCCAGAGCGTTAGTTTTCGTCGATTCGAATGCCTGTCACTCTAAATACGATCCAGTATGTGCCGCCTTCAGAACATTTACCTAGTCGTGCAAGACTTCCTCTTGTTCTGTCTCGAACTCCAGAACAAGTTTATTATCATGTACCGTAACGTGAATATGACCTCCCCCGGCCAGACATCCAAATAACAGCTCTTCGGCCAAGGGCTTTTTAATATGCTCCTTGATAATCCTCGCCATAGGGCGCGCGCCCATGGTGACTTCATAGCCGTGCTCAGCCAACCATTGTCGTGCCGCTCCATCAAGATCGATGCTAACGCCCTTCTATTCCAGCTGAGTTTCCAGCTCCATAATAAATTTATCCACCACATGTTTAATGGTATCCACATCCAGTGATTTGAACTGGATAATAGCATCCAGGCGGTTACGGAATTCAGGGGTGAACAGGCGTTTTATTGCCTCCATACCATCGCTGGAAT